>JAUVIS010000044.1 GCA_030592635.1 Candidatus Fermentibacteraceae bacterium
CAGAAAATCGAACCCTTCTCCATTGACAATGTATACACATCGTGACATATTTTATTTATGCTTAAATGGAATGCAGAGAAGAATAAAGCCCTTCACAAAACTCGTGGTATTACTTTTGATGAAGTTGCGCAGGCAATCAAAGACGGATACGGTGTATCTGATGTTCCTCACTGGAACAAAGAGAAGTATCCCGATCAGAGAATATTAACAGTGATTATAAACGACTACGCATTCTTAGTTCCATATGTACGAGATGGTGATGACTACTTCTTAAAAACTATCATTCCGAGCAGAAAAGAAACGAAACGAATAAAGAGGAGCGAATAATGTCTTTTTCAGCAAACCGGGAAAATCTGGACAAAGAAGAAATGGAAATCCTTGAAGCGTACGAAGCAGGTAAACTTAATGGCGCTCCTGTTTCAGAAGCAATGATATCAGCCGCAAAAGAAACCATGAAGAAGAACAAGAATATAAATATACGGATATCCGAAAATGATTTGGAAGCAATTAAGTTACTGGCTGCCAAAGATGGTATGCCGTATCAAACTCTGATAGGAAGCATAATCCATAAGTATGCCTCTGGATATTTGCAGAGCATCGTGTAAGATAAATCCTGCACAGCCAGCATCGGGCAGGGTGAAGTCCACGCCACATCCCTCCCACAGAACCGTACATACGAACCTCGTATACGGCTCCTGCTGTTTCTGCCATCTTATGTTATTAAATTGGTAAATCCCGTTCAACCAATGTCACATCATACAGTTTCAGTCATTGATGAAACCATTTGAAGTCGCCATCTGTTGTGTACTCATAATCGTTGCCATGGGTCAGGTACATGTTTTTCGCGCTTGCCGTCCTGATTGATATCTATAATGCTATATTCTGAACCAAAGAACATCAGAAGTATAATATTCTGCAACGCTGTCACCAAATCCTGAAGATTATGAGACTTATATACTTAACTCCCCTGGGTAAAAATAGAAAGTTATAACAAGAAATGTTACAAGGAAACTGGGAACAGACTTAAACTAATCACAAAATCCTTTTGCTCTAAGAATAGCTTCATAATCATCTCTCTCAAGAGGACATTTTACCAGATCAATAAAATCTGCTTTCTTATCTAACCGACACTGTCTTTTCATCTCATTAACACACTTATCAGCTATATCAGAATAACTACCACGCGACACCTTAGTCTTAATATTAGTTTGTTTTCCATCAATAGTGTGATACACAAGATACTTATGATCTCCACCAATATTCTTAAACCCTTTTTTCTTCAAGCTTTGGATGACTTCTAGTTTCTTAAGTGGCATGATACTTAAAACTAACTAATAGCAGACAATAGGTTGTTTCTCAACTGAATAGCTTGAGAGGTCATGTTTTTCGGATTTCCTTGAGCATATGCTTTCCAAAGAAATGCTAATTCATACTCGAGTTCGTCACGCAGTTCAGAGATCGTCTCCGCATAGATGTCAATACCTAGACAATCATCTATAAGTGAGTAAAAATCACTATTAGGATCATAGAGTGGCTCAAGCTTAAGTGGTGCATTGAAGCTGTGAATTTCACCTTCAACGGAAAACTCACGTACCTGTATTGGATCAAAGAAAACAAAATCACCAGTAGGAGTTATGTATCTACTCAATTTTTTCCAATTCATTTCAGTATCAACATCAAATCCTGTAAACGAATAGGCAGAATCCATCTGGCTATCCATTGAGGAGATTCGGGAGTTTTCGATACTATTTGGAATAGTAGACGTTGTTGTTCCTGTGGACACACGAAACATTCCTCTTTCAGGTCTAACGTGTGGATACGACAACGCGCTTGCTTGCATGGCTACTCCTTACCATCTTCCTCAGGTTGACTACTTTTAATATAGTTGCTGTAATTTGTCTGAATAGCACCAATTATACTAGGTATCTTTTTTGCACTAATAGCAATTCTACCAACGCACTCAGCTTTTACCGTTTTGATGCTCTCAAGTCGCTCTTTCACCTGTTGGTCATTGCCTAATACTAGAGGTGGTCTAACTTCATAAAAGGATAAAAAGAACTCATTCTCAGAATGCTGAATAACAAAGTTCGTTGCATACCTTGTGATAACCCCATTGGAATCTTGCTCCCATTCAACTGGTATTTCTTTAGCAACCTTCTTCTTATCACACATACGCTTCTCCTTAAAAGCTGGAAAATCCCCAGGCTTATCCTCTCCCGTCTAGAATGCACCTGCCAGCTTGTCAATATATGTCTTTCAAGGGCAAAAACCAATTCTTCAATATTCATCGTCTTCAATTACTTTACACCAGAGAATATACATTTGTTCCTTTTAGCAAAAGGCCTTACCATCAATACAATTCAATAACACCGGATTGCCGAATGCATTATCGTATATAGCCATGCTGTGGAACTCTTTAAACATATTGACTCCGGCTTTTTGGGAAAACTCTACTTGTAATAGTCATTCCTGTGCTGAAAGTTTCCGGGGAAAAACCGCAGAGAAAGAGCGGGAGTTCCCCAAGCGCGACCCCCAATGCAAAACGGGTGCCCCCCGTGGGACACCCGCCTGTTGAAAATCCGGTTGCTGATTACATCTCTGCGGGAGCAGGAGGCTGCATCTGAGAAGCAAATCCCTGAAGCATCATCGCGAGAGGAATCACCTGATCGGGCTCGCCGGTCATCAGGTTCTCGGCACCGTCAAAGCCGAAGCCTGTAACAAAAATCATGCCGCCCTCTTCATCAGGGTCATTCGGCATAACTCTGGCTTCCATGATAGGAACAATGGGAAGCTCGCTGGAAATTACCGCGACCATGCTGCCCTCTTCAGGATGGGACATGGTGAATTCCATGCAGTTCAGTCCTTCAACTTCGATTTCTTCTATACCGAATTCTGCGCTTTCAAGCTGAGTCATAAATTCCTCAAACTCGGGATCATCCGTAGGAAGCTCCATGCTCTGTTCCAGCATTTCAGGGTTCTCGGCGATCATCTGCTCAACAAGCTCGGGAACACCAGCCATGTCAAGAAGCATAAGCTGTGTACCGTCAAGAATCTTGACCTGCTTGATAGCTGTCAGGGAGAGCATCATGTTCTCCATGGCGTCTTCCGTGCCCATGAAATTGCGATCCTCCGGAATATTCTCCTGGATATAGGCTACCGGATCGGCGACAAATTCTTCCATATAACCACCGCTGACGGCGATGAGTTCATCTACAACAGAGGGGTCAACAAGAACCTGAGCAACAGCTTCCCCGTCAACCTCAATCTGGTACCAGAGACATGCCACATCGGTATAGTCTTCCTCGGCGACGATGGAAAGCTTGAACTCGCCCTCTTCGCCTTCAGCGCCGTAAGCTATCCACTGTCCCACCTCTGGTGCGACATACTCAAAGCTGGCGATTACTTCATCGCTGCCGGAGTCATCTCCGGTTTCAACTGCTTCGCCGTTTTCGCCGGTTTCGTCTGCTGGAGCAGGACCATCTCCCTGCTCAGCGCAGCCGAAAGCGAAAACTGCGAGAAGAACTGCAAGCATCATTGTGATCTTTATCATTCTTTCCCTTTCGTTTGACCAGCTGTAATCAGCTGATTCAGTTTCAGTCAATTATTATGAGTGAACGAACCGGAACACCGGCATCCTCAAGCTTCTGCGCCCCCCCGAGGAATCTGAGATCCATGAGGAATGCAGCCGCAACCGGTTCACTTCCATCTCTCTTTATCAGTTCAGCAGTGGCCAGGGCGGTACCCCCTGTGGCCACCAGGTCATCAATAATAAGCACCTTTGAGCCCCTGGCAAGTGAGTTGCAGTGCATCTCAATCGTGTTGATGCCGTACTCCAGTGTGTAGTCCTCACTGATAACCTCAGCCGGCAATTTCCCCGGTTTCCGAATCAGAACCAGAGGAATACCCAGTCTGTCCGCCACTATTCCGCCGAACATGAAACCCCGGGATTCCACAGCGGCAACAGCGTTAAATTCAATATCCTCAAGTATTTTCAGCAGATGGGTAACAGAATCTCCAAGAGCACCCGGATGGGTAAGAACCGTAGTAACATCCTTGAACACTATGCCCTCTTTGGGAAAGTCCGGAACATCCCTGAAAAGATCAGCAATCTCATTGACACTGTGCATCAGTTATCCCCAATCATCTCAAGAACAAATTCCACTGCTTCCTCAGGTGTTGAAATACTTCTGACACCCGGGATGCTCTCCCATTTACCGTAGCAGCACACAGGCTTTCCAGCCTGGAGCGCGAAGGCTATCTCAGACAGGGTACCGTAAGCGCCTCCAACGGCGCAAACAGCTTCACCGGCAAGCGCTACCATGCGATTACGGGAAACTCCCATTCCTGTGGGCAGGGCAAGGGAAACAAACGGGTTGGCCAGTGACTTTTCTTCTCCTGGAAGAATCCCCACTGTAAGGCCACCCTCTTCCGCGCATCCCATGCACGCGGCTTCCATAACGCCTTCGCCGCCTCCGCAGACTATTGAGAATCCCGCCTCAGCCAGAAGCCCGCCGAGCTTGAAAGCAAAACTCAATTCCTCTTCCGAGGCGATGTTTCCACCTATTATGCTTATCAGTCTGTGCATCGGAGTAAAATAGTAAATATCCCGCGAATTTCAAAATATTGATGTGGTCGGGGCGAGAGGATTCGAACCTCCGGCCTCCTAGTCCCGAACCAGGCGCGCTAACCGGGCTGCGCTACGCCCCGACCGAATGGTGTTGAAATCTAAATAATCACCGCTGATATTGCAACTTTTTCTAAAGAAGAAAACTGAGGCCGGAAAGTGTACCTTTCATAATCAGCGTAATTATGGCCCCGGCAATCAGCACACCCATAAAAATGGAAGGAATTGCCTGTTTCCTCGGAATATCAAAAACAAAAGCGGCAACACTCCCTGTCCAGGCACCTGTTACCGGAAGCGGAATAGCCACGAACACAGTTAACCCGAGCGCCTCGTATTTCTTAATATGCGGCCCAACCCGCCTGCGCGTTCTTTCAAAAAGCCAGTTGAAAAATCTGTCAAACACTTTCCACTTTGAAAGCCAGCGACTTACCGGGCCGAGAAGCATAAGAATAAACGGAACCGGCAGCATGTTGCCGGCTACCGCCAGCAGGTAGACCTTCCACCAGGGCCAGTTCCAGCTCTCGGCCATAACAGTAAACGCAACCGGAATGGAAGCCCTGAGTTCGGTAAGCGGCAGAGCTGAAAGCAGCATGAGCACAAGTTCTCCGGGAAGATTCTTAAGGCTGTTGATCAACGCGATGGCGATATGCTCACCCATTCCATCCCTCTTTTCCAATGAGCGGTACAAAAGAACAGGTGAAGGATGAAACTTTTTCGAGCACCCCTTTAACCTTTTTCCACACAATGAATTCCTGTGATGATTTTGTACCCACGGGTACTCCGGCAAGACCACCCTCTCTGAGCTGATCGGCCAGAGAAGCGGGTAATTCAGGGGCTCCCGCGCTGTAAAGGATGCCGTCGAACGGTGCGTGTTCAGCCCAGCCGGAACTTCCGTCGCCGTAACGAACCACAACATTTCCCGCACCGGTTCTAAGTAAATTCGCTCTTGATGATTCAACAAGCCCCAGAACCCGTTCAACACAGAAGACCCGGTTGAACAGCCTTGATGCCACAGACGCGAGATAGCCGCTGCCGCTGCCCGTCTCCAGCAGCTTTCCTCCGAAAACCGGTTCAAGCGCGGAGAGCATACGGAAGACTGTTGCCGGTTTGCTTATGGTCTGCCCGTGTCCAATGGGAAGACTGCGGTCTGTGTAGGCCATTCTCTTCCAGCCGGGATCAACAAACACATCCCTTGGCACCTCTGACATTGCGCCGAGAACCCTGGCGCTCCGGTCAGGAAGCAGCCTGTCAAGCTTGATTGTCATTTCAACGGCTCTTGATATCAAGAAAAACTCCTTGAAAATGAAGAAAGGAACCCGAAGGCTCCCTTCTTACTGTTCCATGGTCGGGGCGACTGGATTCGAACCAGCGACCACTTGAACCCCATTCAAGTGCGCTACCGGACTGCGCCACGCCCCGCTTGGAAGGACAATTCTATTCAACGAATAATCAACCGTCAAGTTCAGTACGCGGCTGACGGGAAATATCCCTGATAATGGTCTCCAGCTCGGTGCAGATTTCATCAAGCAGCTCGGTTGACTGACTGCCTGTCTTAAGATCCAGACTTAGCTGACCCTCCTTTTTTTTGAGCAGCTCAAGCTGCTTGCGAGCCCCTTCAATAGAGTAGCCCTCTCCATTCAGGAGTTTGTCAATCAGTTTGAGCAGCTCCAGGTCATGAGGTCTGTAACACCTGTTCCCCGCCTGATTCTTGTGGGGTTTCAGGGAGGGGAACGCGCTTTCCCAGTAATGCAGTGTGTGGGATTTTATGCTGAGCAGCTCACTCACCTCACCAATGGAGTAATAGAGTCTTCCGCTGGCCTCTTTCATTTTCCCATCCTAAGCAGTTTCTTCCACCAGGGAAGATCATTGTTCTTTAAGGCCCTGATCTTTTCAATGCCTCTAAGGGCAGGTCCGTAATCTTCCTGCCAGGAAAGAGCGTTCCGGAAAGACTTCGCGGCACTGTCTATCTGTTTGCCCTGCAAAAACATTTTCCCCATGAGATAGTGAATCTCAGGGTTGAAGTACTCAACTTCACTGGCAATTTTCAATTCTTCAACAGCCTCTCGCAACCTTCCTCTTCCGGCTGCGGCCCGGGCAAGAAGTTTCCTCAGTTCAATATCGCGGGGATAGGCCAGAACAGCCTTTTTCATCAATGCGCTTGCTCTCCAGAAATCTCCCTTTGCGATAAGCTTTCTGGATTCAACTTTAGTTTTTTCAAACTTCTTCCTGCTCATCAGGCCGGAAGAAGCTTTCGTTTTCTTTTCAGCCGGTTGAGTTTCTGTCCGGGCGTTCCAGGATGCCTGGTCATGAGCGGATTCTTCGGTGCCCCCTCCCTCATCCGACGAGATTACTTCGTCCTGATATTCGACTTCAGGAGTATTCAGTTTCTCGTCATAGTCCTGTCTTTCATGGGGTTTGCTCAGCACAGAATATGCTTCGTTGATCTTTGCAAATCGTTCCTGAACTTCGGGAGAATCACCTGCGATATCAGGGTGATGCTTCAGCGCCATTCTGGCATAAGCGGTTTCTATGGTATCCTGATCGGCACTTCTCTTGATGTTCAGCCTCTGATAGAAATCTGCCGCAGTGTTCTCTTTACCCCTTCTCATGTTCTACCTTAAAATCGTGAATCTCTGAGAAACGGATCTGCTTCCATTTTCCGCGCGGAGGAAGTAAACACCGTTCTGCAGATCGGCAGGTATTGCCCAGCTCTCGCCCGCCGGAGTCGCTACAACTCTGCCTGCAACATCAAGTACGGACATGGCGGTTGGAACCGCGCCGGTAACGGTGTAGCTGAGAACAGCACTGACCGGATTTGATCCCAGCGCAAGTTCGAAAGAAGATCCGTTCACCTCTGCGCTGCCTGCCTCTTCAATACCCACCATACTGAGAAGGTTCATGCAGAGGAGCTTGTTCATGTATCTGCAATCAGCGCAGAAGTTCACTATGGCCGTAGTGTCATTCTGGCTGCTCCAGAAATTGCTTTCGTCGACTTCAGGAGTAAAAAACAGCATGGGTTCGTGCGTACTCTCTCCGTATGACCAGTCAACAGCGTCACCGTTAACATCGTAAAGGATATCACCGGCTCTACCGCATTCATAACCGTTCAGCTCAGTCATCTGATTACCCCAGCTTTCAAAGGTACTCTGATGCGGTGTCGGGGTATTGTTGTAACCCCATGGATAAAGCAGATATCCGCCGTAGGTGTGGTAGTGAAATCCCCCCAGAGGTTCAATTGAGTCTATCCAGATGGTCTCAGCAAGGGTTTCCGGCTCACTGAGAGGAGCTGTTCCCCTGTAAGTCTGAGAACTTGGATAGGGGCTTGAACCACTGTCGTCGTATCCCCACATGTAACTGTAGTTGCGATTGATATCTACACCATCTCCGCCAGCTGTAAAGTTCATGTTTTTGCGCTGATTCCCGCCGCCGGGACTGTTCTCTGCATAGCCATCCGGATTTACAATGGGAATGATGTAGATCTGGGCATTGTCCAGAATGAATGTTGCCACTGTGTCACTGCCGTACTCGGTTGTGAGCCACTGAGCCCAGTCAATAACAACAGAGTTGCTGCCCGGTTCTCTTCCGTGTGTAAGGGCCGTGAACAGAATTGCGGGAGCACCGGCGGGAGCATTTGTAATTCTTATGAATTGAAGATCCCTGCCCTGAAAGGAAGTTCCGTAGGAGGTGGGGGTGTCCACCATGTCATTGGTCTCCGCGAGATTTGTCCAGAACACCGCATTGTCATTGGGGCCATAGTAGTAGCCCATCTCACTGTTGTCTGTTCGTGGAAGCAGTTCGGACCATTCCAGCGGCAGCAGTTTCGCATCCGGAAATATCTGCATAGTCTCATCCACAAACCGCTGACTAACCATAACATCAACCCAGCCTTCGGCCCGGCTGCCGGAGGCAATCTCGTAGCCCATGTCCCTTACTTCACTGAAATCCGAGTCTGTCTGTGCCGGAATTCGTATCAGTCTGTCTCCGTTCATTACCGTCGAAAGCACCAGAAGAAGTGCCACAACAAGAATCTTACGCATTACTTACCCCTCATCTATAGTTGACAATTGCGCGGGAATCCTTTAAATTCGCCCGTCATAAGGTACATGAACCCAGGCGGGTTAAAAATGTTCGGCCCATGCCGTCTATTCTGCGAAAGGAGAGCGCTCTTGGCAAGGAGCAAGCAATCACTCAAGCGTCTGAGAACAGATGCGGCGAAAAATGAGAGAAACCACAGAAAGCTGAAAAGGCTTCGCACAGCCATAAAAAAGGTTAACGCAGCTGAAACTCCGGAAGAGAGAACAGAGGCAGTTAAGCTGGCTCAGAGTCTCATCGACAGAGCCGGTAGAACCAGACTCATGCACCCCAACAAGGCCAGACGCCTCAAGAGCAGAGTACTGTAGCTTCCTGACAGATTTTAACAGAAAGCCCTCTCGATTCCGAGAGGGTTTTTTTACATTCAACGGCTGAAACAGGTACCCGGTGTATTTGAAGAAGAGACTGCTTGACAACAGGGGAAAGGTACATTATCCTATTTCAGTATTTACCGAAATAGAAGGAGCGGAAATTGAAAGGACTCGACATAGTATCGGAATTCAGTAGACTTCAACTACTTAGCAACAGACATGCTTTCCGGATACTGAAAGAACTGCAGATAATGCCACTATCGGGAGCTCAGCTGGCAGAGAAGCTGGGTATGAAAACACCAAGAGTTATTTACTACCTTAAGAAACTGGAAGCATCCGGCTTCGCCCGGCAGGTGGCACTCAAGCCTGTTCGCGGAAATCGTGAGAAGTTCTACTGCGCTGTAGCTCAAAATTTTCTTTTATCCGCAGGTCTTGATGAAACGGAGAAATCCGACAGCGGGATGAACAACAGCCTTAACAGCTCGTATATCGAATACTTCCTGAAGCGTGACCTTGATCTCGATCTCAATGAGTTTGCCAGAGTTGTTCTTTTAGATTACCTGGCGATTCAGCCCGGGGAGAAGGTTGTTATTTCCTTTGAAGAACAGAACATAGGCATCTATATCAAAATTGTAGCACTTCTGCGTCGCATTGGAGCACACTACAGAACACTGGTCAGAGATCCTCTTCTCGCAAGAGAAATGCTGCTCAATCTCCCCGAGAAGGAAATAGAAATATTCTATGAAGGCATTGCTGAGACCGTGGACTGGGCAGATGTCTGGATAGACCTCAAACGATCGGCAATTTCAGATACCAAAGGAGTTTCCGGGGAGAAGCTTGACTTCGTTAAAAAAGTACGAAGACAGTCTATGATAGGCATAAATGAAAGACCCGACATGAGGGCTATTATCATATCCATACCGAGATTTGAAGAAAGATTCCACACGGATCCCGAGGCATTGGAAAAGCTGACCATGTTCTGGAAAACAGCTTCGGCAAATGCCGGCGAATTCAGTATCGCCCGGAATCTTGCAGATAAAATCTGCAACTTCGCGAATTTCAGTGTTCACACCGGTCAGAACAATGTACTGCATGTTTCTGTAGATCGCGAAAAATTTGTTATAGACGCAGGACCGTTATCTTCATCGAAAATCAGCAATATTTTTTGTATTCCATCTGGAGAAATTGCATTTGTTCCTCTTTTATCTGATCTCTCTGGAAGCATATACATGGATTACTGTGAACTGGACTATGCAAAGGCAAGGGGAATCAACCTGCAGGTGGAAAAAGGCATCGTTACAGACTGCCGGGTTGAAAGCGGCGATAAACGGATGGAGGAGTACTTCAGAACTGCTGACCTTCTGGAAAAAACCATAAGTCAGGTCGGCTTCGGACTGAATCCCGCAGCCAGATCGATATCATATATCCCCAAACTCGATACCAAGATATTCGGGAGTTTTCACATTACTTTCGGAGACAATAGAGCAATCGGAGGAGATATCACAGGATACACAACCTGGGATATCATTGCTGAAAAACCGATGGTAACATCTGATAACAATATCATATTGAATAACGGAGTCTTTTACATATAACTCACACTACCCTTTGGAGGATCGCTATGAAATCAAATTGTGCTATTTCGCGGAATGTGTCAATTCTACTGTCTGTGATGTTGTTTGTATTCTTCCTTGACGCTCAAGGCTCAATCTGCCTTGATGCTCATAATTCAGCTGGTGGAATTTGTTCTTCCTGTCCTTATGCTCTGCCCGGCCTGGAATCCCCTGTTCCAGCTCCATTAACCGCACCGGTACTGATGCCTAACTGGCCTCAGAGTATAGGAATGGCTCAGTATTTCCCCCCGTCCGGTGTGTGTCTCGCTGATATTATTGGTGATGGTTTTCTCGAAATAATTGCTGGCTCCTCAAACGGTGTTTTTCATGTCTGGGACTATCAGGGTAATGATCTTCCCGGGTGGCCAAAAACAGGATTGGGAAAAATAAGAGCAAAGGCGGCCGTCGGGGATATAGACACTGATTATCCCGGTCTTGAAATAGTCGTCGTCGCGGAAACCAGTATAATGTATGTCTGGCATAATGATGGAACTCCGGCTCCCGGATGGCCGCAGGCCACCGGTTCAGTCGGACACCTCAGAGCACCTGTTATCTTTGATGTTGACAGCGATGGTGATCTGGAGATAATTCTCGGAAAAGGTGAAGTCTGTGTTTACAACCATGACGGAACAATATATCCCGGCTGGCCACAATCGATAGGTTCCGTCTCCACACCTTCAGTTGCGGATGTTGATAACGACGGAGTCGTTGAGATCTGCGCGGTTTCGTACACTTCCCTGTACCTCTGGGACAAAGATGGCAATCCGGAACCCGGCTGGCCCCTGATGAATATTGCCGGTGCAACGAGCTACGCTCAGCCTGTACTGGCAGATCTTGATGATGACGGCGATCTCGAAGTCCTTCACGCGCATTACGATCAGTGGCCTGTTCCCTCACAGAACCATGTTGCCATCCACCATCATGACGGGACAGTTTTCGATAACTGGCCCCGGATATATCCGGGACCTCACACCTACATCACACCGGTGGTAGGTGATATCGATAACGATGGTGACCTGGAAATCTTCGGCGGTGGTCATACCTTCGATCTCATGGCAAAGCACCACACCGGGGCAAACGTTGTCGGCTGGCCTGTTACTGTGACAAGTTGTCTGGAATGCTCGCCGATTGTAGTCGATGTTGACGGCGATGGCTACAGAGAGGTTATTTTCGGTGAAAACTGGCCTGGTGCCAATGGTTTCCTGTATGCATTCAACGGTGACGGCTCAGCAGTTGAAGACTGGCCGCTGTCAATCAATGCGGCATCTTATGTGAACAGCGCCGCCGTGGGTGATGTGGATAATGACGGGGATATCGAAATAGCATTTATGTCCGGCAACGGAACGGTATATCTGTGGACTGTTGAAGATGTTCCCTACAGGGCATATCTGACAGAATGGGGAACATTTTTCCATGATAATTGGAATACAGGCTGGATGCATCCCATGGCTCCACTAAATCCTGCCGTCTACAATTCAGGAGATTATAACCATCTGAGCTGGAACGCGAATACAGAGCTGGATATCGCCGGTTACAACATTTACAGAAGCGAAATATCCGGAGGACCCTATACGAAAATCAACAACACTCTGGTTACAGATGTGCTCTACACCGATTCCTCCGGAACAACTGATCATTTTTATTGCATATCTGCCGCGATAATGGCTCATACAGAATCAAGGCTCAGTCTTGAAACATCTGTCGAATCAGGCATTTCCAACGACAACCACTACGGGCTTTTTAACACATCCGCCTCTCCTAATCCATTCAGTGGAAACACAACTATACGGTTCTCTGTACCCCAGCAGCTTTCCGGGAACACGGAGCTGTACATCTATGACCTGAGGGGACGGAGGGTGAGGACTCTTGTAAATGAGAACCTTCCAGCCGGAGAGCATTCCACCGTCTGGGATACAACTGATAATTCAGGGAGAGGTGTTTCTCCGGGTGTTTACTTCTATCAACTGAGAATTGGTAATTGCAGTGTAAAAACGGAGAAAATAACATTTTTGGATTCCGGGTCATGTCCGTAATGGTAATAAAACAGAAAGGTGGTGCTGAGTTGTCAGCAAAACAAACAAGTATCTATCTCATTGTAACATTCATCTTAACCGTTCCGCTGTTTGCGCATTCAAGCGATCCGGCTTTGTATGAACACGCCAGCTTCGCCAATGTTTCCGGGAACACCGCTGAATCTCCCGTTTATCCTCCCGCTTCACCTGATCAGAAAACACCAACCTTCTCCGTAAGTCATACAGAAAACGGTGCTGAGGTAACCATCAATGTTACCTCGGACGAAGACCTGTTCCAGGGATGGGTTGCCGGGAAGGACATCTGGTCGAACTCCAACTGGGATTACTGGTGGCTTAATACACGGATAGCATCAGATGCGGATAACAATATCTACGCCGCTGTCAAACTCTACGAATACAGTAATCCATCTAATAATTTCGATATGTTCGTTCTTGAAAACAACGGCGATACAAGCGAGGAGTTCCTTGACTGGAACGGTCCGGGAAGCAATCCTCTGATCGTCAACAATCCTGATCCAAACATCTATCTGGGACAACCAACCATTGACAGAGAAGGAGCGGTCGACGCGGATAACAACACATACCTTACCTATACGAACGGCGGCTCCAACATCATTTTTACCAAGCTGGATCCCGATGGTACATTACTCATCAACGGTCTCAACATTGTAGTGGGAGCCAATGCCTGGACAAATGAAGCACGCGTGGATATTGCCCCTGACGGAAGAATCTATGTTGTCTGGTCCAAAGATCTCCACGATATCCAGTACACATATTCCGATGATGGCGGAGATTCGGGTACATGGTCGACCCCGACCTCCATCTGCTACAACGCAGCCGAACAGATATGCAAACCTCAAGTCTCCTGTGACACCAACGGCAATGTTCATGTGATCTGGCAGAATGCCAGCAGGCTTGCATACATGAAGCTCCTGCCGGATGGCACAGTTTCCATCGACGAGAGCCTTCTTACTTCAGGCGGTGTCTGGGCACCGACAATGAGTATAGATGACCAGAACAATCTGAATATAGTCTGGGGAACAGGCAGTAGCGGTTCCAATTCCGTTTACTACACAAAGATAAACGGAAACCTCGACGGAGGCGGTGCTTCCATGAGCGATGATGACCTCACTATTATCCAGGAAGCTGCTTTTGCCACTGACACCCAGGGTGTCAGATATGCTAAATGCACTACTGACGACTACTTGAATGTTCATGCAGTTTACGAACAGGGCGAATACGGACGCCATCATCCAAAGGCAATGAAGTACATCAAGATGAATGGTGTCCCACTGTTAAGGATAGTGTGCCCCGATGAATCAGTCCTGCTGGTCGAGATGACAGGAAGCGGCACAGACTGGGAGGGAACTTTCACTCCCCCGGTAAACGGAAGCTATTCAGCAGACATTTCAGGCTCTGATGCCGAGGGCAACACAGGCACGGCTACCTATGAATTCGAATACCCCGGTACCGGTATTGAGTCTCAGGGCAATCTGCCTGTTTCAGGCTTCTCCTGCTCTCCTAATCCGTTCAGAGGGTTGGCCAACTTCTCCTATACTCTTCCGGCAACAGGCAATGTTAAAATAGATATCTACGACATGAGAGGCCGCCTGATTGAAACACTCACGAATGAGGAACAGCAGGCCGGTCTTAACTCTGTTAACTGGAACGCATCCGGCACGACTCCGGGTATCTATCTCTGCAGAATATCTTCAGGAGCTGCGACAGAAACACTGAGATGTGTCATTGTAGCTGACTGACAACCGTTAACATATCCCGAATGGCGGAGGGTTCATCCCTCCGCCTTCTATTCAGTAATCCGAGAGGGAAAAATTGTACCGCAGTGTGGTCCAGACACCAACGGGCAATCCGTTGTTCCTGGCGCAGGTCCAGCGGGTGTTAGTTGCGGCGGAAAGAGCCGCTTCGTCCAGCGAGGAAACTCCGCTGCTGTTCATAAGCTGTATATCCCGCAGCACTCCGTCACGGTCGATATAGACCCAGAGTGTAACCACACCTTCCACACCTGCAAGCCTGGCTATTTCAGGGTATGCGGGCGGGGGCATGAATGTGCAATTCGGATAGATTTCAGCAGGCATGAAGCCGGGAGGGCCTATTTCCTCAGCGGATTCTATTCCTCCATTTGAAAAGTTCTCAATGGTCTCTACGGTACTCAACCCCATGGTATCCGCACTCAGGGAAATAGTCACATCAGGGGTAATATCCTGAATGGCCAGTTCAAAGTCTTCATCCATAAGTTCCTTTTCCGCTGTCACCTCATCTTCCTTGTCTTCCACAGAAGAGTCATAGGGAAGAAAAGCATCCACCGCCTCCATAGCATCATCAAGAGTTTTTGTGGAAAGCCTGCCGAGTTCTGTGCCTGGTATGAACTGAAAAAGGATGTTGACAAACAGGAGACCGGCAAGCAGGCCGATCTCCATTCCCATTCCGTTTGATCGTGTCATCTCATACCTCCTTTCTTAACTGTAATACAATTACTGAAAGAAGGTTATTCCACTCAGCCCGGTGTTACTTCACTAACCCCGCCGGGAAGGTCACGGACGGAGAATCCCGCCTCTGCGAGATCATCCCTCAGTTTGTCCGCTTCCTGAAAAAGTTTGTTTTTCCTGAGATATCCCCTGAGTTCCCCGAGAATTCTGCAGAGGTCTTCCAATGATTCCCCACTGCTCACGGAAGTAAGTTCAATTCCCAGAACACCGGTTGCGAGACGATCCAGCAGATCTGCCATTTCGCATTTATCCGCTTCGGAGGGTTTCCCTTCCAGAATGATGTTACCGGCTCTGACAAACTCGAACAGGACTGCAAGAGCTCCGGGAGTATTCAGGTCATCGTCCATGGATTTTCCGAACTCAACCTCTGTCTTATTAACAAGCTCTGAGACTTCCTGTGTCGGCGTTCCCGCTTCAGGGTCTCCCAGCCTTGATCTGAAGGAAAGAAGCCTCTCAAGCCCGCTCTTCGCTCCCGCAAACCCCTCATCGGAGAAGTCCAGAGGACTTCTGTAGTGGCTTCTGAGAATGTAGAGCCTGACAACCATTGGATCCCACTGTTCAAACAGGTCTCTGAGAAATGTAAAGTTACCCAGGCTCTTCCCCATTTTCCTGCCGTCTACAGTTACCA
>JAUVIS010000045.1 GCA_030592635.1 Candidatus Fermentibacteraceae bacterium
TGATCCATCTCTGGAGTTAGCGGGTTTTCCAACCGGTATTGGAGAAGAGTCAGGTCCCGGATTCACAGCTCCTTCTCTACTCCCTGCATATCCCAACCCTTTCACATCTTCAACCACATTGAGCCTGACATTGCCGGCTTCAGGAATGGTTCTTGCTGCGGTGTACGATATCACCGGCAGGCAGGTAGCATCGCTGGTGGAAGAAATGTGTCCCGCCGGAGAGTTGCTGCTTAACTGGGATGGCAGAGACAATAACGACGCACCACTTGGTCACGGTATCTACTTTGCCGTTATCACTGTCGGTAATCAGCAGAAGGTTCAGAGGATGGTTCGTCTGGAATAGAACTCAACCCGGATCAATCACAAATACTCCATCGCAACACCGTGTATAGCTGAGTCAGGTACACATTCTCACTCCTGTGAAAAGAGCGAAGGGTATTGTCTGTAAAATCTCTTTCATTATGATATCGTTGCTATGCTGCTGTATGTCTTATCTTCACAATGGAGTCTGGACTCAAACACAGGAAGGAATAGATTCTGAGCAGATACTATCCGAATTCCAAAGTAGAGATCCAGGGGCTTTCCGCAAAATTTTATGACAATCTGCTGAATGCTGCTTCGCTGGGAACTTACAGCAAATTCATTAAGAAGGCTATTCAACTCATGAATATTGACCCGGATGATATGATTCTGGATTTCAGTGCGGGAACCGGAAGAAATGCCCTTTTAATGCACAAATACCTCTCTGGGAATGGTGAAATTCTCGGGCTGGAAATTTCAGAGCAGATGATAGCTCAATTCAGGAAGAAAACCGAAAGCTTCAGTAATATCAATATTGTTAATCAGCGAATTGATCAACCTTTTTCACTTGATAAGAAATATGACAAGGTCTTCATATCATTTGTGTTCCACGGTTTTCCCTTTGAGATTCAAAAAAATATTCTCAGCAACGCACGTGGCGCTCTAAAAGAAGACGGCGAATTCATCATGCTTGATTTCAATGAGTTTGTTACTGATGAAACACCCCTGTACTTCAGGATTCCCTTCAGAATAGTTGAATGCAGATACGCTTTTGAGTATGTTGAACGAAACTGGAAAGACATAATGTCGGAATTTGGATTCGGCCATTTTAAAGAGCAGTTATTCTTCCACAATCATCTCCGTCTGCTCATAGCAAAGGGGTAGTTCATTGAAAATAACAATTGTCTACGACAACACCACCGGCAGATCAGATTTGAAAGCAGACTGGGGATGGGCCTGTTTTATCGAGACCGGCAGTCGAAACATTCTGTTTGATACCGGGGGAAATGGAAAAATTCTTCTTGAGAATCTCAGGAATTTGAGCATTGACCCGGAGTCTATTGATGATATTGTGATTTCGCACCCGGATTTTGATCACATAGGAGGTCTCTCAGCTATTCTCAATACCAACGAGAAAGCAGTTGTTCATGTTCCCTTTTCCTTCAGAGGAATCATGTACCCCAATAAGGTTCATTCCTATGATAAACCCGCAGAGATTTATCCCGGTGTTTTTCTTACAGGCGAGCTGGATAAAAGAGAACAATCTCTGGCAGTGAGCACAGCGGAAGGACTTGTTCTGATAATTGGATGCGCTCATCCCGGAGTTGAAAACATTATGGATGCCGTTTCTGAATTCGGGGAAATACACGCTGTCATTGGCGGATTGCACGGATTTGATAAACTTGAAATCCTTGAAGATGTTAAACATATCTGCGCCACTCACTGCACGAAACACAAAAAAGAGATAAAGAAAATGTATCCTGAAAAATGCTTTGAAGGCGGCGCCGGCAGAGTCTTTGAATTTGATGACCCTCAGTGACAGGAATAGAAATTGATTAAAATAAAGAATTCCGGCGAAATAGAGAAAATGCGCAAAGCGGGAAAACTCGCCGCGCAATTACTGGATCACATTGAGCCGTATGTCAGGGAGGGTGTTTCTACTCTTTACCTTAACGATCTAAGCGCTGTATTTACGAAAATGCACGGTGCAGAATCAGCTCCACTGAATTATCGCGGTTTCCCAAAAAGCATCTGTACATCCATTAACAATGTCGTGTGTCACGGCATTCCTTCAGAAATGGATGTTCTGAAAAACGGGGATATCGTAAACATTGATATAACTGTGCTTCTGGATGGTTTTCACGGCGACACATCACGAACATTCATGGTCGGTGATGTTGACTGCGAAACCAGAGACTTTGTGGAGCGTACAGAGAAGGCCATGCACAGAGGAATTGATGCCGTCAAACCGGGAAAGTATCTGTATGAAGTTGGTAAAGCAATTGAAAAATACATCGGAAAATTCGGATATTCCATCGTCCGTGACTATACAGGCCATGGCATAGGGCAGAAATTCCATGAAGATCCGCAGGTTTTTCACCACTTCACAAAGGAAAACAGGATCCGCCTCCTCAAAGGAATGATATTCACTGTTGAACCCATGATCAACATGGGAAGCTCATACAGGGTAAAAACTTCCAGAAGTGATGGATGGACGGTTACCACTGCGGATGGAAGTCTGAGCGCACAATTTGAACACACCATTCTTGTCACCGGTGAGGGCGCCGAAATCCTGACAAAAACCGGGAGCGTGCTGAAACCTACTCCCCGCTTATCACCACCACGGGAACCAGGGGCGAAACAATACCCTCGGTAGAACTAACTCCGCTTGCAGTAAGGAAGCGATATCCGTCGGAGTTCCAGCTCCAGACATACATGCTGCCCTCGATGTTGTTGTAAGAGAGATCGATCAGCAGATTACCCCCTGTGTATTCGTATGGCGTATCAAGAGGGAAGCTGACCCTGCCCTCCCCGTTATCAGAGGCAGTGACTCTTGTTCCCGAATAGACAACCTCAAAGGCTGAGTCTTCGGCGGAGTTTTTTCCAAAATCCCTTCCCAGCTCTTCCCCGCCAGCTTCACCAAGGGCGATTTTGAAATTGAAAAGAAGTACGGAGCTTGCTCCCATCGGGGCTCTTTCAAAAGAAATCTCTGTAATGGTCATGGATCCGTCCAGCTGCGATTCCGGTACTACCACCTGGCAGTGTTTTGAGGAGGGGCCTCAACTCCCGCAAAAGGGGTCAGCTCCCGGCTGGGAGTGCTCTCCTATTACAAATTCAGAAGCATACACCAATGATGAAACCACAAGAAGAACAGATATGATACTCTTCATTGCAAGCCTTTCCGGTTACCTGACAAGAACTACTCTGCGGGAGGAAAGCCCCCCGTTTCCATCAATACTGACAAAATATACTCCGGCCGGAGCATTTTCGTTCCATGTCCAGGAATCTCCGGGTTGCATCTTGTTCTCTGCCACCGCCCTGCCGGAGATATCCAGAATTCGGAGGTGTCCGCCATCCGGTGAGCAGATCGTAAATGATGAAGCCGGACTCGCGGATACTGTGAATTGCGGAAGACAAAGCTCCCCGGGGCCTGTGATTCCTGCTGCCTGTGTAAACCGGACAGCGTCAATCACAATTTTCTGTCCCGAGGTGCCGGTATTGTCCCCCGCGATTACTGTCAGACCGGCTGCTGCGCTGTATGATCCTCCCAGAGAAACCCATTGCTCAGAAAAGGCTGATTGATCCACAGTAACACTGTCCTCCGCTGTGCCGTGAATAATGCGATAAGTAACTGTGGCGGTGCCTGCGGGCGGAATATAGACTTCAAGAAAGTAGCCGGCTGTGCTGTCAGGCAGATGGAAATTCCATTGAACCCAGTTGATATCCGGGCCTGAGGAAATGGAACCGGTGTAGAAGAATGTGTGGTACTGCCCGTTCTCCGTGTAAGGATGCCAGTATGAGGACGGGCCATGAATTGTGCAGCAATCCTCAAGATTATCAGTCATCATGTCGTTGGTTGCCGGCGTACCAAAACTGGCTTCCAGCTGATTCCACAGCTCAGGAAGATCACCGTCATAGCCAAGCGCCCAGATACCGATCCCCTGCATACCTGCCATCGCGACCATATCGTACTTCAAGCCGAGGGACACATCATCATCGTACCATCCCTGGTGCCAGCCTCCGGAGTAGTAATTGTACCACGGCGTGAGGGATTCTTCATCCCAGAGCGCTCCATACATCTCAGCCCTGGCCGCGAGTGTTGTATAGAAATGAGTGCTGCAGTTGCTTGCTGACGAGTGAGTTGTCTGGCCTGCAGTCTCCCATTCATGGCCGTAGTAAGGAAGACCCACCACAAGCTTCTCATGAACCTCAGGCGCATAACGGACATAGTCGCAGAGAGCCCAGGCCATGTTGCTTGAAGATTCCGGAGAGCTGCCCCAGCCCACCAGAGGAGCATTGGGACCGGCAACTGTACTCCACGCGCCGGAGAATGCGTAGCACATCATCATCAGAGCATCACAGGTCTCAGCGAGATCGCTGTAGTAAAAGGCCCCCGACCAGTCTACAACCGGCGTACAGATGGAAATGTGCGCTTCCGGAAGGGTTGCCCGCAGGTCTTCCATAAATGCCACCAGATTGTCCGCGTCAGATGCCTGAACATTCTCAAAGTCAATGCATACACCGTCAACCACTGTGGAATTGACAAGGTCAGCGATGGTGGCAATGGCAGTTAATCTGTTCGTGGTGAGTATGGAATGAATTGAAGAACCGTAAAAGTTGGTTACGGTTACTACTACCGTCGCGCCATTGGCATGAGCCTGATCCATTGCTGTGGCAAACACCGCGGGAAACCCGTGACTGCTGGTAATTGTGCCGCCAGCACCCATATCCACGCCGAACACTGCCAGAACGGTGATCAGATCGTACTGAAGCCATGCCTGATTAACCCAGTAAGGCAGGAATCCAAAGACTGTACCGTACAGTTCAGCGTCTCCGCTGTTGTCAATGATGTTTACTTCTTCCGTATCATTTGACTCGTTCTGCTCCATCGCAAGCTGATGAGCTGACGGATATCCGGTTGTTCCCCATTCTGTGGTAGTGATCGGCCCTGCCGTCAGAGAGAGTAGGAAAAGAACTCCGGCAATCATAAATTTACTCCTTCCAAATACTAATCTTCACTGTTCCACCGGGGTCGGGATTTCCTGTTGTCTGCCCAGCAGATCAATCTTTTTCCACTTGCCGGTTCGGAATCTCAGGAAGAAAACCAGACCGAAGATACACACATAGAAACTTGTAAAAAGCCAGATGTCCACAATACCCGAATTGCGAACGGAGTAGAGGTAAATCGTACCGGGAATCCAGAGCAGCCATCCGAGAAGAGCGGATACCCAGACAACGAACTTTGTATCACCCGCGCCCCGGAGTGCCCCGCTGTACACCAGGTTAACCGCGTCAAACACACCCCAGGCCGCGACTATCAGAAGAAGGCTGCGGGTAACAGAATAGAGTTCCTCAATGGTACAGGCGGAATCAGGGCTGAAAAAGAGTCTCGTGTAAAAATGCGGAAAGAGAATGAAAGTTACCGCCAGAGGTACAAAGTACCAGAGGGAAAGCAGAAGAGTGCGTCTTGTCGCCCGAATGGCCATATCCGTGTTACCCATTCCAATACATCTGCCAACAATGACAGTTGTGGCAAAGCCGAAACCCAGCAGGGGATTGAATACCAGGTTGTTCACGCTGAAAACAAGGTTGTTCGCGGTAAAATCCACCACTCCCAGTCTGCCGGCAATAAAGATAAAGGCAGTGAAACAGGTCACATCCATGAACAGCTGCAGCCCTGCCGGGAAACCGTACCTGATTATTTTCTTTGTCAGAGCCCACGAGAACCGGAAGTTCTCACGCGTTCTGTAGCTCCGGGCAGTTCTGCCCGTATAGGCGGCTATGGTCAGGATAGTGCCCGGAATGAACGATGAAATCGCTGTTGCTATTGCCGCTCCCTCAATGCCCATTTCCGGAAAACCCAGCTTACCGAAAATCATCACATAGTCAAGAATAATGTTTACACCGGAGCCTGCCAGTACAGCAAGCATGGCGGGCACTGTTTTCCCCCTGCCGTTCCAGAATGAAGATGCCGCCGCCGTAAACAGGGGACCGGCTGCTGAAAGCATGAGTATCCTGAAGTAGATGTGTTCAAGGGCAAGAACTTCCGGAGCATGACCGGAAAGGTTAAGAAGCATGGATCCGGGAATTGTCATTGCCGCAAGAATCGGCGCGGAGAACATGGCAAGGAAAAGACCCTGTGCCAGGGATCTTGAGCAGCCTTTTCTGTCCCCGGCTCCGAAATACTGGGAAACAAAGGTACTCGAGTAGCTCACTGTTCCAAAAAGAATACAGAGAAAAGTAAAACTGAGAAGACCGGCGGGAAGCGCGGCCTGAAGCTCCAGCTGGCTGTGTCTGGCAAGAAAAAGCCTGTCGCAGAACATCATTATTGTCCTGCCTGCCATTCCCGCGATGATTGGCAGAGATATGGAGATTATTCCCCTGTACGAATCCGGAGCGTATTTACTCATCAACATCCAGTCTCAGCAGAGATCCGGTTCCGTCTTCTGAAACAAAGATCTGATTATTGAACACTGCGACATCTTCCACTGTAGACAAATTCCCCCGAACAAGAGAGAGTGCTCCGGTGGAATCCACCTGAAAAACAGAACCGCTTTCTCCGGTTATGTAAAACGGGAAACCGCCATCAGTCATCCCGATACCTTCGCAGGCAGTAACTCCGGTAACAAACGGGGTAAGTACGGAAGCAGCCGGATCAAATCTGAATACTGCGACATTTCCGATAATGCCTGAAGATTCGCTGCAGATGTAAATCATCCCGTCTTTCGCAGCCTCCAGGTCAGAAAAACTGAACACCGAAGGCAGTGAGTAAACTCGAACCGGATTACTGTCACTGATCTTCCAGAGGGTAGTGAACAGGCTTCCACCCTCTATTCCACCGGTTGTGAACCAGATCGTACCCTGATTATCCACCGTTACACCCTCGGGGCAGCAAAGGTCACTGGTAAGAGTTGTAACACTGCCACGATATATTTCAACAAGCCGACCTGACGCCACATCCTCCACCACCAGTATCCTTCCATCCCCAGTCGCGCAGATTCCTTCCGGATAAATCAATCCTTCCGCAACTACCGTTACTGTTCCATCAGCGGTGACATGAATGATTCTCCCGGCGTTCTCCTCGCAGACATAAATACCATTCTCAATCGCACAAAGCCCGTCCGGACCGTTCAGGCCGGTAAGAAAGGGAACAAACATCACGATAACAGAAACCACCATTGTATGCCACTCCCGCAGTGCTTTTAAATAGATTGTAAGTAAAGCTCAGTTGGAATATTGCAGGTTACCGATCCGCCGTACAACTTTTTGCGGAGGGGTATTTACCTGTTGAGATAATGTGCATATTATGCGGCAGACCTCAGAGGGGGTACGGCCGGACTTCATTTGTGTCATTGTGGGGGTACGGTTGGTTCCGGAGATGGCATAGTACGAAAGGGATACGCATGAATCTGTATGTGGGCAATCTGTCCTGGGGCGTTGATGACGATTCACTCAAGACCTTCTTCGAAAAATACGGCGAAGTTACATCCGCGAGAGTTATTACGGACAGAGAAACCGGGCGCAGCCGGGGATTCGGTTTTGTTGAAATGCCGGAAGAAGCCGCGAGAAACGCTATCGCCCAGGGCGAAGGTGCTGAGCTTGACGGAAGACCAATCAGGATCAGCGAAGCAAGACCGAGGCAGTAACAGTCAACCAATGCCATGGGCGACTTAATTGGGTCGCCCTCTTTTACATATTCCGGGCAGTATTTTCAAAGGGTCTTTACATTCAGTAAAAAATGTACATATTACCGGCGTATCCCAATGATGGGGTACAGCCGGGCTTCTTTTGTGTCGTCGCGAAGATTCGGTTGATATTTGAGATGACATAGTACGAAAGGGATACGCATGAACCTGTACGTAGGAAACCTGTCCTGGGGCGTTGATGATGATTCACTCAGGACCTTTTTCGAGAGCTACGGCGAAGTTACCGACGCAAGAGTAATCACCGACAGAGAGACCGGCCGCAGCCGTGGATTCGGTTTTGTCGAAATGCCTGAAGAGGCCGCAAGAAACGCTATCGCCCAGGGCGACGGTGTTGAGCTCGACGGAAGAGCTCTCAAGATTAACGAAGCCAAGCCTCGTGAAGAGAGACCCAGGCGCTACTAATCTTACCAATAACGGAGGGCGGCTCAATTGAGCCGCCCTCTTTTTTCAGCTAATGATCGCAGACATTCTCTCCGGCTTCAAGGGTACCACTGAGATAATTCTCAACGATTTCCTTTGCTCCTGTACCTGCGGCACCGGTAACAACCTTGATGCCGCTCTGTGTGAACAGAGCCTGTGCCCGTGAACCCATACCACCAGCTATTATCAGTGTTGCTCCCTGCTCTGCAAGCCATGGAGGAAGAAGACCAGGCTGATGGGCCGGTGGAACAACCTCTGAGGTTGCTGTTACTTTGTTGTCTTCCACATCCACAAGAGCAAATGTGCTGCAATGTCCAAAATGCATGCAGAGGACGCCGTTCGCCATGGGTATCGCTATACGCATGTTTTCTCCTGTTTTGTTTCTTCTCTGTCAAGAATGTGTTTGATTACGCTCTCAAATCGTCTTGCTGTTTCTGTTTTACTGTAATGGTAGATGAATGGTGTACCCTTGTCACAGGATGCTCCAACTGCGGGATCAAAAGGGATTTTACCGAGAAATGGAACATTGGCCTCTTCAGCCATGATTTCGCCGTTATTACCCTGGAAGATTGCAGTTTCCTTTCCGCAATCAGGGCAGATAAAGCCGCTCATGTTCTCCACAATTCCGATCACAGGAAGGTTAAGCTGACTGCAGAAATCCAGTGATTTCCTTACATCGGCCGCTGCGACATCCTGTGGGGTTGTAACCATAATCGCACCATCCATATTGCCTGTGAGCTGAATAACTGAGAGCGGTTCATCACCGGTTCCGGGTGGTGAATCAATTATCAGGTAATCAAGATCTCCCCACTCCACATCCCTGAGCAGTTGTTCAATAACACCCATCTTCATCGGCCCACGCCAGATAATGGCGCTATTCTTATTCTCCAGTAGGAATCCCAGGGACATAACCTTTAAGGCCCCCAGCTCTACCGGGAGAATACTGCTGCCGCTGGACTGTGCTCTGGCGCCTTCAAGATTGAGCATGGTTGGAGTAGAAGGTCCGTGTATGTCAACATCCAGCAGACCCACTTTTTTACCGGCGAGTGAAAGGGAAACAGCCAGATTTACAGCAATGGTGCTTTTGCCGACTCCACCCTTGCCGGAAAGCACCACAATCTTGTGCTTTATCCCCAGCATCCTTTTAGTGAGCAGCTGACGGTTGGCAAAATCCTCAGCGCTTTCGCCCGGTCTCTGCTCGCTGGCATCGCAGGAACTCACCGCGCATGAATCGCAGTTTCCTCCACAGCTCTGTTCTTCCCTTACTTCAGTTCCCGGCATACTTTCTCCCAGATGGTTGTGATATTCTCCACCGAAATACCTGATGATTCCTCAACCAGTGTCCGGCCGTTAATCTGTGCGACAGTGAAGGCTCTATCATAAGGTATTCGTCCGATGGGATGCGCACCGCCCAGTACGGCTTCTTCCTCTATCCCGGCAGTCATTTCAGGATTGATATCCCATTTGTTCACGATTACAAGAGCAGGCACTGAAAAATGCTTCGCCAGTTCAAGTACCCTTTTCATGTCGTGTTTACCGGAGATTGTTGGTTCTGTAACCACAATCAGTAACGACGCTCCTGTAATGGAGGCGATTACCGGGCATCCTATCCCCGGAGGACCATCCACAATAATCAGGTCTTTCTGCAGTTCCTCAGCCATTACGGCTGCTTCCCGCCTTACTGTGCTTACCAGTTTGCCGGAGTTTTCCTGAGCTATCCCCAGCCTGGCGTGAACCAGAGGTCCGAATCTTGTATGGGAGTAGTACCATTCTCCGCAGTGGTTCGGCGGGAAATCAATTGCCTTCACGGGACAGACTTCCACGCAGACCATGCAACCCTCGCAACCGTAGGGATCCACCCTGCACTTGCCTTCCGGTGTGGTTTCTATCGCATTGAACCTGCACTTTTCCATACAGACTCCGCAGGCAATACAATCGTCTTCCCTGATAACAGCTTCATTGCCACTGATGAAATCAGTTGCTTTGATTACTTCGGGGGCAAGAAGCATGTGCAGATCAGCAGCGTCGACATCACAGTCCGCAAGTATCGCGTTCTCGGCCAGAGCCGCGAAACACCCTGTAATACTTGTTTTACCGGTTCCGCCTTTACCGCTTATTACAACAATTTCCTTCATTTACTTCACACCCCTCACAATGATCCGGGGGATTTCCCTGAACAGTTCACGCATTTCAGGAATGGCATCAAACAGATTTCCACCTGTGGAATAAGCTTCAGCCATCTCCCGTCTGTGGGGAATCCTGACGATTACATCAATGCTCTCCTCAATACAGTAATCCTCCACACCGCTGTCTCCCTCATCAAACCGATTGATTATCACCGAAAACGGTATACCGAGAACACGCACTGTTTCCACCGCCAGTTTCAAGTCATGCAGCCCGAACGGCGTGGGCTCTGTAACCAGAAGAACATAGTCAGCGTCGCCAAGGGACTCTATTACCGGGCATGAAGTTCCCGGCGGACAGTCAATTACAGTAAGAACATCATCAGCGATGTAAGTCTTTACCTGCCTGATCACAGGCGGAGCAAGTGAGCTTCCCACATCAAGCTTGCCCTGTACTACAGAGATTCTGCCACCATCGCTTCTGCCCAGAGTAATCTCACCGACAGATACTTTCCTCCATGAAATCGCGCCTGTTGGACAGACAATCTCACAGCCGCCGCAACTGTGACACAATTCCGGGAAAACAAGAGGCGGGGTGCCAAGTGAAACCAGGGCATTGAACTGGCAGAATCTGGCGCACTTCCCGCAGGAGGTGCATTTCTCCTCATCAATATCCGGTACTTCCACAAGTACTCTTTCTACTTCAGCAACCTCGGGTTTAAGGAAAATACTGCCGTTGGGTTCCTCCACATCACAGTCAGCGTAAGCAACCGGTTCTGAAGACGCCAGAACGAGAGCAACTGCCACTGTAGTTTTGCCCGTTCCGCCTTTGCCGGACGCAACAGCTATTATCATTACCAGTGTCCCTGCACATTCGCTGAGTTCGATTCACTGAGTTTACCGGATTTGTACTCGTCAATAGCATCCTGAACTGTAGCTGCACTGCTGATGAATGCCTTAATTCCAGCAGCTCCTAATACTTGAAAAGCCTTCGGGCCAAAATTCGGGGCAATCACCACACCGGCACCGGTTCCCGCAACATTCTGAGCCGCCTGGATACCTGCGCCCTGAGCGGCGTTCAGATTCTGCCGGTTGTCGGCGATTGTGAAAGTATTACTTTCTGTATCAAACACAATAAATCCGGAAGCTCTTCCGAATCTGCCGTCAACCGGTGATTCAAGTGTTTTCCCTGAGCTTGCAACTGCTATTTTCATCCCAACTCTCTTCCATAGTGTAGGGTGAACCGGTACTCGCAAAAAATACCGGCTCACCGTTGAGTTAACTTTCCGTATTTTCGGAATTCTGTCCGAGTCTGCTCTTCAAAGCGGCAAGCTCCTGTTCAAGCACTCGTGCGCGGTTCTCGAGCATTTCCTGCTCCGACACCGGATCCACAACAGGATAGACACCGGGGTATCCTCTGTTGAAGCCCATGCCCACTCCTCTGCCAAAACCTCTGCCGAAACCGCGTCCACCGCCGAACCCGAAGATTCTGCTAAGGCCCGCTCCAATACAAACACCTCCGCGAGGTCCTCTTCCGTCGGGTCCTGTTCTGTCTCCACGTGGCATTCTACACCTCTTTCCTTCCAGGGCCGAAACCTCTACCTCTGTTCCTTCCCTTTCCTCTGTTTCCTGCGCCTCTTCCGCAGCCCCGTCCGTTTCGTCCCATACCGCAACCGGGCATGATAAACGGTTTTTCCTCAAGGCTGCCCGTCAAAAGCGCTTTAAGTACTTCATCTGCTTCTCCGGAAATAAAGGCATGAACCTGTATCCCGGAATCTGCCAGCATCCGGTGAACCGGTCTTGAAACGGCACCGCACACAAGAACATCAATCTTCTGTTCAACAAGGGCGGCAACTCTTCTCATCATTCCGCTGCTGTGCGGAAGACTTACCAGCCTGTCATTACTGATAACCTCCCCATCCACTTCAACGAGTCTCACTGTACCCGCTACATCGAAGACAGGGGCGATTCTTCCATTCCAGACTGTAAGAGCAATTCTCACTTCGTTCACCTCCACCACTCCCTTACGCATATTGGATGCCAGAGTTTACAGAATGATGTATCTGATTAACCAGCAGATTGTTATAAAAGATCAAGAGAATTTAAAAATAACAAAAAAGGGAATACTGTAGCGACAACGCTACTATATAAGATGGGATTCAGTAGCGTATCAGCTACGCCCATCAGTTTGGGGAAGGGAAATGCTCAGAGCTTTTATTCTTCTGTAAAGGGTGGTCTTGTGGATACCCAGTTCCAGAGCGGCAGCAGTTCTGTTGAACCGGTTGTTCTCCAGAGCAGCAAGAATCATCTGCCTTTCAGTATCAGCTCTTGCTCCCCGCATGGTGGTTGCAGTTGAAACAGACAGTGATTTATTTCTTCTTGGAAGTATCTCCACCGGCAGATCCTGTATGGTTATTGAAACTCCAGCACAAAGAACAATTGCTCTCTCTACAAAATTCTCAAGCTCCCTGACATTACCCGGCCACGAGTACTCCATGAGCAGAGGCAGTATCTGAGGATCATACTCCTTCAAGTCAATCCCCTGGGCAAAGGAGTGCTTTCTAAGCAACACATCAAGCAGCTGAGGAATATCCTCCAGCCGATCCCGCAGCGGAGGTATCTCAAGCCTTACCACATTTATCCTGTAGAACAAGTCCTGCCTGAATTCCCCTGATTCCACCAGGGAAACAAGATCCCTGTTTGTCGCGCAGATGATTCTGGCTTTTACGGGAACAACCTCATTGGAACCGAGAGGAGTTACCGTTTTTTCCTGCAGTACCCTGAGCAGCTTCACCTGCATGGCAATGCTTACATCGCCGATTTCATCCAGAAAGAGAGTTCCACCGCCGGCAGAAATAAATTTGCCCTCTCTGTCTCCGACAGCGCCCGTAAAGGCACCCCGCCGATATCCGAAAAGCTCTGATTCCAGAAGCGCGTCAGGAAGAGCGCCGCAGTTAACAGCGACAAACGGTTCATCCCTCCGCGAGCCACTGGAGTGAATAGCCCGGGCAAGCACCTCTTTGCCGGTTCCTGTCTCCCCCTGAATCAAAACAGTGGTTGGCGATGACGCCACAGCGGGAATCAGCTTGAAAATCTTCTGCATCGCGGAACTTCTGCTAAAAAGATCACCAACCCGGTAACGCCCCTGAAGCTGATTCTGAAGGCTTTCAATCTCACTGAGGTCTCTGAAAGTTTCAGCCCCGCCAAGGACTTTCCCATTTTCATCACGCAGTACTGCTGTGGAGACGCTTACTGGAATTCTCTCACCATCCGAATCGACAATATATCCGTACCGGCATAAAACAGACTTCCCGGAAGACATGGATTCCCGAAGCGCGCATGCGGTCTCACACATGGATGATCTGAAAACCTCGCTGCATTCCCGACCGATAGCTTCCTCTCGGGAAATACCGGTTATCTCTTCAGCAGCCCTGTTGAAAGAAGTGATCTTCCAAACGGAATCAACTGTGAAAACACCGTCAGAAATACTTTCAAGAATAGCTTTTGTGGAATCCATACTCTCCTTCCAATCCAGTACAGCAATATAGCATAAATGCTACGGTAGCAAAGAAACTATATCTCTTGACGCACATTCATCGTTTATCAATACTTGAACAGTACAATTACAAACACGGAGGATAAAATGCGCTCATTAACAGTAATCAGTGCCCTGATGCTTCTCGTTCTGTCTGTCGCCTGCACAAGCACCGGTGACGATGTGACCTCTCCTGCCTTTCCCAATCTATTAGACGAAGAAAAGAACTCTGACAGCTTCGCCCACGAATGCCATGAGAACATGAGAACTATAGCTGGAGCCTGCTGTGTCTACCTTGCCAGCAACGGCACCTATCCGGCTGACCTTAACACCCTCGGTGAACCCTACACCGAAATGACCTGCCCGGAATGCGGTCTTCCCTACGAATTAAAGGGAGATGAAAAGAACTTCGCACTGAACTGCCCGCTTCCAGAGATACCAAATCACGGTTCGGTTATTAACGGCATCGTCTCCTGGCCACCGGATCCTGAAGAAGAAGAAGATTACTGCAGGTCAAACATGAGAGTCATTTTCTGTCAGGCAGTCATTTTCTCCGGCACGAACGGCAGATATCCCAGAGACCTGGAAGAGTTCGGAATGGAAGATGTTGTATGTCCCACTTGTGGCCTTACCTATGAGTACATTGGCGTTGATACAGTACTCTATGTGGGCTGTCCAATTCCTGCAGATCCAAATCACGGTTTCATCGACACCAATGGAACCAGCTGGCATGCGGAAGACTGAATCATCACAACAGTATCTGTAGCTTTCCCATTTGCAGAAGCTTTACAGTTCTCAAGATATCAAGACAGAGATTGAGCATACACGGAGGATAAAATGCGCTCATTAACAGTAATCAGTACCCTGATGCTTCTCGTTCTGTCTGTCGCCTGCACAAGCACCGGTGACGATGTGACTTCTCCTGCCTTTCCCAATCTATTAGACGAAGAAAAGAACTCTGACAGCTTCGTATGGGAATGCAGAGCAAACATGAGAACCATTGCAAGTCAGGCTGTCATTTTCTACGCTACAAATGAAAGATATCCCAATTCTCTGGAAGAATTGGGTATGGCGGGTATTATGTGTCCCGGCTGCGGGCTTGCCTATTGTCTCTCAGGTACTGCGAACGAATTTAATATCAGCTGCCCGATGCCGTTGGAGCCCAACCACGGATCCATAGACAACGGAGTTCCTTCCTGGCTGCACGATCCCGAATATGAAGAGTATCTTTGTCGGGAAAACATGGTAACAATAGCCAATCAGGCTATCACTTTCTTTGCCGGCAATAACAGATACCCGGAAGACCTTGAAGAACTCGGGCTTGAAAATCTCGAGTGCCCGACTTGCTGTCTTTCCTATATTTACTACTCTTATGAGGACTCTGCTGAAAACCCTGCTTTCTATGCAGGCTGCCCGTTATCATCAGACCCCAATCACGGATTCATAGACAACGGAGTTCCTTCCTGGCAGCAGGAGGAAGGCCCGGACGAAGATATCTGCCGCGGAAATCTTGTAACTATCACCAATCTGGCTGTCATTTTCCGTGCATCTTGCAACAGATACCCCAGGACTCTGGAAGAAATTGGTATGACAGATGTTGTGTGCCCCACTTGTAATCTGACTTACGAACTTGTCAGCACTGATACCGAATTCTATGTCAGCTGCCCCATGCCCTCAGATCCCAACCACGGATTCATAGCCAACTGGGTACCCAGCTGGCTTGATGAATAAACGCGGCAGCAATTACTGAAGGATAACTCCGATATCGCCGTAA
>JAUVIS010000146.1 GCA_030592635.1 Candidatus Fermentibacteraceae bacterium
ATCTGGAACGGCGATGCTATGATGCCCACCGTCCAGCTTGATCAGACAATGGTTACAGCCACTCACTACGCGCCTGTCGGCGTAGTCTACGCACCCGGTCTCTCGGCCGAAGGTAACTTCTGGGGACTTGCCAACACAGAGATGAGCGCGGGCGGATGGCCTTCAATCCTCGGCGATGCCGCACCAGCAGGTCACAGTTTCAACAGCGATGACTTCATCGTATGGGAACCATGGGCTTACGGCGATTACTTCGTAAGGATTCTCGCCGTGATACCTGCGGCTCTTGACAACACCACATGGGGTTCACTCAAGGCGGCGTTCTAGTCGACTGACTGAAGTACAGCGAATTGTTAAGGCCGGTTCTTCGGAACCGGTTTTTTTTAATCAATCGTTAACGGAAACAACCTGATTTTTTGTATCTTCGGCTCATGAGTGTCATAGTTGCAAAGACCGCAGGTTTCTGCTGGGGAGTTCGCCGGGCTGTCGACAGTGTTGTTACGGAAATCAAAAGGGGTGAAGGCCCCTTTCGCGTTTACGGTCCCCTTGTGCATAATCCTCAGGTTATTGAAGCCTTGAAAGACAGAGGCGTGGGCATATCCCCGGAACCGTGGGATGAGAGCGGCGGTACTCTCTTTTTGAGAACCCACGGAGTTACACTGGAAGAGCGGAGCCGACTGAGAAAGCTTCCACTCAAGCTAAAGGATCTTACCTGTCCGCGGGTTGGAAGAGCTCTGGCAATTGCAGCGAAAAAGTCAAAGAGCGGCTATGATGTAATAATTTTCGGTGACTCGGGCCACCACGAAGTAAAGGCTATCCTTTCATCCGCTGGCTCTTCAGGGAGAGTTGTTTCCTCCACTGCTGATGTTTATGATCTTCCCGATCTCAAGAGGCCGTTCCTTATTTCCCAGACTACACAGAACAGCGAAGCATTCTCGGAAATTCTTTCACTGCTCCGGAAGAGATGGCCGGAAATTGAATTCTTAAACACAATATGCGATTCTACAGCAGGGCGGCAGAAGGAACTTAGAGAACTTCTGGGCAGGGTTGACGCTGTTGTAGTCGTGGGCGGAAGACACAGCGCGAATACAGAAAGGCTGGCTTCAATCGCAGGAGAGACAGGGCTTCGCGTTTTCAGAGTTGAGACCCATGAAGAACTGGATGCGGAATCCCTGAGACAGTACAAACGGGTTCTTCTGTCAGCAGGTGCCTCTACTCCGGGATGGAGCATCAGAAAAGTCCGTGAGCGCCTTCTGGAAATTCAGGGAGAGTCAACAGGCGCGGGATGGATCCGCACAGTATTCAGAAACCTGATATTCAGTGGCGTACATATTCCACTTATCGCTGCGGTGATCGCACTCGCTCAGGGTGAAACTCTGGGTGGCTACGGCTGGGGAACCGCAGGACTTGCCTCAGGACTTCTTTTGTGGTCATTTACCAACTTCACCGCTGTTCTGGAGTGCAGACGAGTTACTATGACAAGCCAGAAAAGGCAGGAATTCATTCGTTCACACGAACGGAGTATGCTTACCCTGGCAGCAGCGAGTTTTCTTGCTGCCGCGGTACTGGCGGTTACTCTGGGAACCGCATGGCTCCTGTGGACCGCTGTGGCCACCTTGTTCTGTTTTTTTTACGCGTTACCGCTTCTGGGCAAGAATCAGATTCTCGACCTGCTTCGCACCATACCCGGATCCCGCGAGATTCTGTTTACACTTGCGTGGAGTTTTCTTGTGTGTATTCTTCCCGCTGTAACACTTGCCGGACTTGATTTCAGCCCGAGACTGTTTGTCTGGCCTGTATCTCTGGCCTTTTTGTTTTTCAGCAGATCTCTCTTTCTGGATCTTGTGGATCTGCAGGGAGACGCTTTGCTTGGAATGGATACTCTTCCACTTCATCTGGGGGCTGTGAGATGCAGAAAAATCCTTCTGGTCAGTGCCACGGCAGGCGGACTGGTGCAGATAACCGCAGTATTCACGGGAAAGGTTCCGTTGTGCGCACTCGGCTTTGTTATTGCTCCTGTCCTTCTGATATGGGCTTACATTCATCTGGAAAAGGAAGCGTTTCCATCTGAGCTTTCAGTAAGAGTTATTTCCGACGGGACTCTGGCAACTGCCGGTCTCATACCCTACCTGCTTTGCAGCATTTAAGAGGTGCCAATGAAAAAGCTGATGTTTTTAACAGTTCTTGCTTTAATTTCCGGTTGTGGCAGCACATTTACAGGGGAGGAGTCAGTACCGGAAATGATTCCGAATCCTCTTCCCAGTCCCTTTCAGTCCATAGTTGTCACAGGAAGGGTGGTCAATCTCAGGCAGGGGCCCGGAACCCAGTACGCCGTTGTCGGATCTGCCCGCGCGGGAGACAGTCTCATGGTTACAGGCGAGGCATCTGACTGGTACAGGGTTTATTACCCCGAGAAGTCACTGTTCGCCTGGATTTACGCCGGGCTCACTACCGGCGCGGCAATGCCGCAATAGTTGAGGAGTTTACATGATAGAAAGATACGCCATACCCGCGATGACAGAGATATGGACCACCGGGGCAAGGTACTCCAGGTGGCTGGAGATTGAAGTTCTGGCAGTAGAGGCAAGGTGCAGAGCCGGTCTGGTGCCCGATGAAGATCTTGAAAAAATCAAAAATAATGCCTCTTTCAACACTGAAAGAGTCAATGAAATTGAAGCAGTGACGCGGCATGATGTAATTGCGTTTTTAACATCGGTTTCAGAGTCTCTCGGTCCGGAAAGCCGCCATATTCACTACGGCATGACCTCCAGTGATATCCTTGACACCTGCATGGCCATGCAGATACGCGATTCAGGCGTTCTTATTACAAAAGCTCTGAGAATGTACGGTGAGGCCCTTGCAGGGCTTGTTAAGCGTTCAAGAGGAATTGTCTGCATGGGCAGAACCCATGGAATGAATGCTGAGCCTACAACCCTCGCGCTGAAGTTTGCTGGACACTATTCAGAATACCTGCGGTGTATGAAGAGGCTTGAGGACGGCCTCAAATCTTCCTGCGTGGGTACTGTCTCAGGAGCAGTCGGCACTTATGCGTATCTTGATCCCTCAGTTGAGGAATATGTATGCGGGAAACTGGGTCTCGGAGTAGAGGAAGTGCCCACTCAGGTGGTGGCAAGAGACAGGCACGCGCAGTTCCTTTATGCTCTGGCTGCTATCGGCTGTGCCGTGGAGAGATTTGCAACGGAGTGCAGACATCTTCAGAGAACGGAAGTCGGAGAGGTGGAGGAGAGGTTCGGCGAGGGGCAGAAAGGATCCAGCGCCATGCCCCACAAGCGGAATCCCATTGTGGGTGAGAGACTCTGTGGTCTTGCCCGTCTTCTTCGCGGCTATCTTCAAGTTGGTCTGGAGAACACACCATTATGGCACGAGAGAGACATAAGTCATTCCGCGGCGGAGCGGTTCATTTTTCCGGATGCCTGCGGTGTTGCTCTCTACGGTCTTAATAAAGCAGCAGACCTGGCATCCGGACTGAGGATAATGGAAAATGCTGTCGCGGAGAATGTGGATAAGGCTGGAGACAGATACTTTTCCCAGGCAGTAATGCTCGCAATGGTCAGACACGGCCTGAGCAGAGAAGACTCTTACGCCCTTGTTCAGAAGATTGCCATGAGAGCCATGGACAGCTGTGAATCCTTTGCTCAGGCAGCTCTTTCGCAGAGTGAAGTAACAGGGGTTGTTCCTGAGGACGAACTTAGCCATATCTGTACCATAGACAATCATCTGCGGAATGAAGCGTATATTCTGGGCAGACTGGGGCTCAGTTGACCGCTAAGTACCGTGGGAAGGGGGAGTTATGGTTGTTGGACTGATTGCCGGTATGCTGGTGGGAGCCATAGTTGTTTATTTTGTTTGTATGGGGTTGATGAGGAAGAAGGAAAGCGCAGCTTCCGATTCCGCTGTTGCACTCACAAGAGCCGCCAGAAGAGCTGCCAGTGAAGCTTCCAGCCTGAGACTGCAGGTACAGGAATTTGAGAAGGGGCAGCAGGAGGGGAGCGATCTGATCCTGCTCTTCCCTGATCTGATAAAGATGATATTCACCGGCAGAGACAGCGATGAGGTTGTGAATTATGTGAACAGGGCTTGTCAGAGTCTGTTGAAGGCGAATGAATCAGCTGTATTTCTCGCTGACAGAACGGGTGCCCGGCTTGGTCTTTCCGCGTCAACCGGGCTTTCTGATGTGCTGGGCAAAAGGATTAACCTCGGGCTTGGAGATGGCTTTGTTGGCCTCGCTGCCGAGACAGGAAGGCTTTTATTCAGAGGGGATATGGATAAGGAAAGTGTTCTTGTCAGGCGAAATATGATCATGAGTGATATTCCGGGTTTCAAACCCGAGTACGCAGCCCCTATGCAGGTGGAAGGGGTTCTCTACGGAGTTATAACTGCCGGAGCGTTTGAGGGCAGCGGGACTATGAGAAGGCAAACGCTCAGGGCTCTGGCAGCTGTGGGAGCAGCGGCACTGGTAAATGTAAGGCTTCTGGAACGATTCGGCAGATCCTCAAATCTGGATCCGGAAACGGGCTTTTCCCAGAAAATCTCTCTTGAGCCAACTCTGGAAAATGAGCTTGAACGGGTGGAAAGATTCGGCAGTTCTCTGGCCTTGATAGAACTCCAGCTGAAATCCGCTGAAGCCGACGATAATGCCGGTTCCAGAGAAATTATGAGCGCGGTGGCGAAACATCTGTTTTCCTCTCTTCGCAACATAGATATCGGCGTGAGAACGGGTAGAGGCTCAATGATTCTTCTTCTTCCGGGGACTGATATTGAGGGAATGAAGTCGGTAACTGGAAAACTCGGTGGAGAACTTCCTCTGCTCGAACTTGATGATGGACTTCATGTAGGCTCCGTTGGCATTAGAAGCATTGTAGTCGAAGGTGGTTCCAGACTCGATGCCAGTGATCTGCTTGACCAATTGAGATCAGGGGAGTTAATGGAATTTGAAGGTTATTACGAGGCATAGGAGCGTGACTGACAATGGGCGTTGAGTAGAAAGGCTTTACGGTCGAGTTAGAAAGCAACAGAGCCAGTAACTGAGGGCGTCCCGGCGACAGCACGGAAAGCAACAGAGCCAGTAATTGAGGGCGTCCTGAGCGGTTAGCACGGAAAGCAACAGAGCCAGTAACTGAGGGCGTCCCGGCGACAGCACGGAAAGCAACAGAGCCAGTAA
>JAUVIS010000141.1 GCA_030592635.1 Candidatus Fermentibacteraceae bacterium
ACCACATTTGCCCTGCAAGAATAGTCCGACACACTCATGACCCCTGTAAGATCGCTGTTCAGGGAAGCTCCCCATACTGTGTCCGGAGCTGTGTGTGTAAAGCAGTACCGCCCTGACTCTACGGTATATGAAGCTCCAGAGGATGCTTCCAGCCAGCCGTCTGCATTACCATCATCGAAATCATCACTTAAAAGTACTGCCGAAAACGAGGATGTACTGATGAAAATAAGTGATATTATTACAATTTTCATACTCTCTCCTGTTCCAAAACTGTCACATTCTTTCCAGTATCTTCTACTTACCCTGCCCCAACCTCATGATAATGATAATTCAGTTGATTATGCAATGTCAACATGCACTCACCTTTGCGTAATGTGTAAATCCTACACTTGCTCCCGAGTAGCACCTTTTCCGTAAAGTTTTGTCATGCACTCAGGGCATATTCCGTGAGTAATCTTCGCGTCGGAATGTTCGGAGATATAGGATTCGATCTGCTGCCAGTAACCGTCATCATCCCTGACTTTCTTACAGCTCGCGCAGATAGGAAGCATGCCCTGAAGTGTTCTTACATGAGTAAGAGCCTCGCGGAGCTGATCATTCATTCTTAAAAGCTCAACATTCTTCAGCCGATAGATCTCGGCTTCCTTTTCCTTCTTCTCAGTTTCGAACTGCACCTGAAGCCCTGCTATCTTATCCATACTCTTCTCGTTCAGGTGCTCTTCCATGCAGGTTTTCAGCTCCTGGGAGTACATCAGCGCTTTCCGCAGATCACCCTTCGCTTCATACAGGTCCGTTATGTTCTTCAGGCAGAGAATCTCCCAGTCCTTAAGCTCAAGATTCCTTGTTATCTCCAGGCCTCTGGTAATAAGTTCTTCAGCTTTATCAAGAAATCCCAGCCTGGTGTATACACCACCAGCACTGCCGCAAATGTAGGCAACCAGTCGCTTGTTGCCCATCTCCTCAAACAGTTCAAGGCTTCTTATGAAGAAACGCAGGGCTGATTCGTTATTGCCGAGGTCTTCCTGCAGGCTTCCCAGATTACTTAAAGTACTTGCAATCCCGTTTTTATCTTCCAGGTCTTCCCTGATCTCAAGAGCCTTCTGGAAATACTCCCGAGCCTTGTCCAGCTCTCCCTTTTTCCCGTAGACAGAACCAATGTTGTTGTAAAGGTATGCCAGCTTCTTCTGGTCGCCTGACTTCTTCAGGATCTTTTCCGCGAACGCATATGATGACAGTGCCGGATTAAAGCGAAGAAGGCCGCTGTAGCATGCGCCCAGATTCAAGTGGCAAAGAGCAAGTTCATCTTTACTGGCACCACATTCCTGCTTCCCCTTTAGCGATTTGTGGTAGTGTTCAAGAGCTTTGTCAATCATACCCTGAGACCAGTAAACGCGGGCCATAACACTGAGAGTGGACGCTATTCCGTTCTTATCCCTGAGTTCCTCGTATATCTCCATGGACTTCCAGGAGTATGCCATTGCTTCTGCATAGTTCCCGGACTGGTGATTTATTGATCCAAGCAAAGAACAACTCTTAGCCATGTCAGTAAGGAGCCCCAGTTTTTTCGCGATATCCTGTGCTTCCAGAGCGCAAGCTTCTGATCTATCAGGATTTGAATGAAGATATTGGTAAGCAAGTTTGTTAAGTACCGCAGTAAGTTCTGAACCAGCAGGCTTCAGCCTGAGTTCTTCAAGCTTCTTTTCCAGAACTATCATTTCCTCATTTGCCTTACCGCATGCTCTCCACAACCTCTTCAAAACAACCATCCCCCTTCAGGGCAGGAAAAAGATGTCTCAACTTCTACCAGTTTTTCTGCCTGAAGCATAATATCTGTTCATCTGACAGGAGTCAACCAAACTGTCATCAAAACTTCCGGCAGTTCAAGCTGGTGTTTTCACGGATTCACGGGTTTTTCACCGGAGGATGCTATTTTATCAAGAGTGTCGCGTACAAGACGGCGGGCTGTCATCTCACCCTTTGTGCGGCATTTTCCAGAGAGAATACGGCCAAGCATCTTAAAAAACCAATGGGATGGCTGAAAAATCTTGTTGTGTAGTAGTGCAGGTAGGTGCCCATGCGGAACCTGTCCAGCTTTTTGTAATCCTTCCTCCATACAGGGGAAAAGCAGAGGTCGTCCAATTCAGAGAAGCCCTGCAGTTCGGGGCTGTCCATGGAAGGAGTGCACGGCCCAGTCAACATCCAGCCCTCTTCTCAAAATCTCATCGCAGAACTCCAGTGCGCGTTTCTCGGAAAGAGTGAATGTGTCGTCCCAGAAGGCGATATCTTTGATTCCCTGCTCCTTCACCAGCCACTCGATCTCGTCAGCAATATTCGCGGCGGATCGCATTCTGACATGCCTGTCCGTGTGGCAGAAAGTACACAAGTAGGGGCAGCCCCTGGCACCAATTATGTTCGCGTGGGGAAGTCTGTTGTAAAATGTGGGGCTTGGGAGATATTTGTCTGGAGGAGCAAGCTGGTGGGCAGGCATCGGAAGTGAATCAATGTCTTCAACTGTTTCTCTGTCTGGTGTTTTGACCAGCTGCCCCTCGTGGAAAAAAACCAGACCGGGAACTTCAAGGGGAATTTCCTTCTTCTGAAGACAATTCAGCAGCTCACGCATTGTGTATTCACCCTCGCCTTTAACCACATAGTCAATGCCGTCGCACTCCTGAAAACACCTCTCCTGCCAGAGGGTCGGGTGTATTCCTCCAACCACCACAATAGCGTCAGAAAAGAGCTTCTTCATTTCGGTAATCATCCATCTTGAGTTTTCCCAGTCAACACTGGTAAGTGTGACACCGATAACATCAGGCTGAAGAGCACTCAATCTGTCCATGACATTCTCGAAGGTAAAGAAAAGCCCCTCAAGATAATGGACATCATGTCCGTCGTCTATAATGTATGGAGCAAGATAGAGAAGAGATGGAGACGGCACCACATTAACCAGAGGCTTGATTTTAAGCCACTTGAAAAGCGGTATCCTCTCATTCATAAAATCGTGCTGATCCTGTTCCCAGCACGCCAGCATTGTCAACAGTACTATCTTCATGATGCACTGAATATATTCAGCTCTTCATCCGATGTCTCACCCCGGCAGAACTACGGAGGTAGAATTGAGCCTGTCAATATCGATTATTGTTCCGGCATGGAATGCAGGCAGAACCATCCGCAGCTGCCTTGATTCCATAAGAGAGCAGACCACTCCACCACTGGAGATCATACTTGTTGATGACGGATCCAGTGACAACACGGCAGACAAAGCCGGTGAACACGGTATTGAACTACTCAACACCGGGGGCAGAAAAGGCCCGGCAACCGCCAGAAACATGGGGGCATCCGCTGCTGCCGGTGAGGTTCTACTGTTTCTTGACTCTGATGTAGTTGTGCCCGCTGATCTGATCGAAAAAGTCGCGGCTCATTTCGAAAATGAATCGGTCTGGGCTGTTCAGACCCTCTACACACCGGTCTGCCCCGCAGCAGACCCGGTTTCACAGTATCAGAATTATTATTACTACTACAGCCTTAACAGGATGCCGGAGGGCGGCACAGCCACCTTTGCCACATGGTGTTCGGCAATAAGACGACACCGGTTCAAAGAACTCGGAGGTTTTAATGTAAGAATCCCGGAGCCTACTGTCGAAGACGAGGAGCTGGGATACACCATCGTGGAAAATGGTGGAATCATAATTCTTGACAAAACAATTCAGGTTACACATCTGGCATCATACACCCTTGCCCAGTTCACAAGCAGAAGACTGAGAATGGCAAGGGCTCAGGCGAAAAGCGGATGGAGACAGGTGAAAAAAAGACTCCTGGCCCGTTACATCAATGTTCACGAATCGGGAACACACCACAGCAGATGGGTTGTGCTTTCAATACTGCTGGTTATCATGGCCCAGCTTTGCGTTCTCTGGAGCCTGTTTTCGCTTTCCCCCGTTCCTCTGATCGCAGCGGTTCTCCTGCTTGTTTCAGCCCTGGCATGTCACCCCGGTTTCCTGACCGGATGCAGCAGAGACCTGAAAAGAAATGTGACCGTGATCTTTGCTGTTCTCTGTCTCTATGACATGGCTGTGCTGGGCTGGGGAATAATACAGGGATCTATCCAGTACATGCTGGGAAAAAAATACTGATTAGTACTATATCTTCTTTGTGATGAAACGCCACAGAGTATGAAGTACGCTGAAGCCGTAGGGAATGGGCTTCAGGCTGGAATAGCCCTCTCCATGAATTGTAGGTATAGGTATTTCCACTACATCAAGCCTGGCCCGGATGGCTCCAACAAGCATCTCGGAATCGAAGTTGAAGGTGCGGGAGTACCTGCGGTAGGGGATCTGCTCAAGAGCCTTTCTTCCATAGGCTTTGTAGCCGCTGTGGTAACTGCTCAGACTGGCTCGAAAAATGGTGTTTTCCACCCAGTTCAGAATCACCGTTCCCCAGTATCTGATCTGGCCCATTCCGCCGTCCCGCATGTCACCGTGCAGGGTGCGGCTGCCGCCTACCACATCAGCGCCTGATTCCAGAGGCATGATCATCTTCAAAAGAAAGTCCGGCGGATACTGCCCGTCGGAGTGAAGCATGACAACACTGTCGGCTCCGTTTTCCAGCGCCCAGTCGAACGCGGTCTTCTGCGCTTCCCCGTAGCCTCTGTTTTCAGAATGATCCACAACAACAATCTTTTTAAACTCCCCGGAAAGCGATCTTCCCAGATCTCCCGTGGAGTCTGTGGAACCGTCATTCACAATCAGCAGTGTCTCAAGTTTATCCCAGGCGTCTGAAGGGATATTCCTGATTACACTTTCCATGAGTTTTTCCGCGTTGTATGCAGGCATGAAACAGATATGGCGCAAATTATCTCCTGTGGTTTCTTTTGAAGAACTGTTTTTACTGAAGCAGAAGTGATAATCATTACAGTGATGAAAAACAAGTTTACCGATTGGAGATGTCTGCAGAATGAAAATCGGTTAGTGGCTGGCTTCAGGCAGATTTTCCGGAGCCCAGTCCGGTCTCATATCTCTTTCCGGAACAAGCTGATCCGCCAGTTCTTCAGTCCAGGGATCGATGTATCCTGAACGGCCCTCCATGTAGAAAAGGTATCCGTTCCTGCCTTTGAATATGCCGTCCAGATGCCCCCGGTCTTCCTCCGTTGTCTGATGGGCACAGAAAATGATGTCTCCCCGCAGGAAGGGATCCGTGGCCAGCAACCCGCTCATTATGTTGGGATAGCCGTGCTCGCCTGCCTCCATGAATACCACCGCGGGAGAGTCAACCTTATCTTCTGCAAGCTTGACAGGCAGTGAGTCTATACTCTGCCACGGTCTGCTTCTCAGTCTGATTCCGTCCGGGATATAGA
>JAUVIS010000220.1 GCA_030592635.1 Candidatus Fermentibacteraceae bacterium
CTTGTTACTTTTCCGTTTACAGGGCTGTTGTATTCCGATCTGTATTGCCCGGCGTTGTGGAAAAATATCAGATCTCCTATTTTTACAGAATCTCCGGTTTTGACTGTAATGCCTCCTATGAGTTCTTCTGCCGTCAGACTCGGAGGGCATGATCTTGCCTTTTTGATTTCCAGAATGAACTGCCGTGGAGGCAACTCTGTGATCAGCCCCAGACACTGACCGGGGTTGACGGTATCACCGGTGTCCACGGTCAGTTTACCCGCGAACGGCAGGGACATTGAGAAGGGAATGTTCTGTGAACGGGGAGCAGAAACATCCCGACAGGAAAGATGTACAGAATCCTTTCCGAAGCGCGCACCCTCGCGGAAGTCCATCGGCAGGGCATCGGAATTTCGTCTGCAGTCAATCAGCAGAGGCAGGTCATCATCAATGTCCTCCAGTCCATCAATACCGGACGCAAAGACCCGTAAAGTTATATCTCTCGTGTCTTCCAGATAGAGATACCCGCCTTCCCGGACGGTTTTCTTTCCGAAGGGCCCTGTGACTTCCGCAAATTTGCCGAAATTTCTGCAGGGCGGGCTGAGTACCCGGCAGACCGGCTTGATGCAGTCCTGCATGTAGTATTCAAGTGCCTCTGCGGGATACTTCTCCAGCATTGCCCCGAGGTGGGGGCTTCTGAAGAATTCGTCCACATAAAGAGTGGTAAGCCCGGGAGGTCTGAATGCCTCCGCGAGCATCCATGCTGATCGAGCAGGGCTTGAATGTGAAAAGATTCCCCCCGCGCCGATAAGTATTTCAAGGGAGTCAAGACGGAATCGGGTTCCCGAGAGAGTTTCCAGAGGTGTATTGATTGCGGAAGGATGCTTGTTCCCCAGCTCTTCCCGCCAGGAGAGTCTTCCGGCACAATACGCAATATCAAGGTGATGACTCCATGCTGTTCGCAACCCTTCAACAGCAATCGCTGCTTCAATTACTTCAGCAGTTTCACTTTGAGGCACAGTAGCGGGAAAGAGACTTTTGCCCATTGCCCAGCTTCTGACAGTCTCACTGTCCACACCGGGAATGTGACGGGTAACAGCAGGTAAACCCACTTCAGCCAGGGTGTTGGTCATACTGAATGACATTCCTGTGTTGGCCGCTACCGTACGCTGGAGCTTACCTTCGCTTACGGTAAATATGTCAGTAGTAGATCCACCCATGTCTACCATGGCAGCCCCTTTGCCCTTTTCTCTGCTGCATGCCTCAAGCATTCTGGAAACGCCTATGGGGGTGGGCACAACAGGTCCGGACACCAGATCGAGCAGTTTGGGATAGCCCGGGGCCTTTTCCATCACATGCTCCATGAACAAGTCCTGCACAGCAGCAATAGCAGGTCTCGCATTGATCACTAAATTTCCGGGGACAACATTTTCGGTGGTTTTCATGGAGAAATGACTGCCCAGGGCATCCCTGATGTACCTGTGAGCCTCAACATTGCCGCAGAACAGCAGCGGCATTGAGCCTTTCCCGTACTTGGGCACCGGTGCAGCAATGCTCAGCAGATGAGCCATGCTTACCGGACCGGATACTGCACCTCCGTCAGTTCCCCCGGCCATAAGCACAAGATCGGGATTAAGCTGGCTCATTCTCTCAATTTGATTAAGTCTGCCCCCCTGAGTATCCACTGCGAATGCCCCGGAGATAACCGCCCCGGCACCGTAAGCTGTTGATTCGGCTATTCGAAGAGAATCAGACATTGTGTACCCGATCACAAGCATCTGCAAGCCACCGCCGGCAGAGCTGGTGGTGAAATAAGGCACACAGAAAGAGTCACCTTCCATAAGAACAAGACCGGTAGACTCAGAAAGACGGGCAACTGCACGGAACAGCCCAATCGTGACATCAGAGAACGGAGGTTCCACGGTCGTCGGCTCCTGTACGGAAGCAATTGCAGTTAAAGATCCGCCGGACAGTGAAAAAACAACAACCTTGGTAGTTGTGCTGCCTACATCACTGGCAAGTATTATCAAAGAGAATCTCCTGATTAGAGTACAAACTTACCAGACTATATCAAATTCAGGAAAAAAACTGCAAACAAACGGTCAGCAGACAAAGTAGAAAAATGGCAGCACAGCTATAACAAGTTATACGGCAAGCTGATAACTACTATTTATGCGGATTGAGAATTGAATTGACAATCAGCACGATTGATGTTGGAATCTTCTTATGATTAAGAGAGAAGCCGAGGTCAGCGTAAAGAAACCTGCTGAAGGGTATCCTGTTGTAATTATTACAGGGCCAAGACAGTCGGGTAAAACCACTCTTGCAAGAAGTGTGTTTCCCTGTAAGGAATATGTCTCTCTGGAAAATCTGGATACACGCAGATCAGCAACAGAGGATCCGAGACTGTTTCTTGACAGGTATCCGGATGATAAATGTTAGAGACCTCAGCGCATTCCAGCGATTCACAGGTCTGTGTGCGGCCAGAATCGGCCAGTTGCTGAATTTTTCAAATCTTGCAATGGATGCGGGAATTACTCACGACACAGGTCTGGCATCATGGCTTCTCTCAATTGAGACTGAAAAAGCGATGAACCTTTCACCAATGAGGGGCCCCCTCTTTGAGAACCTTATCGTTTCAGAAATGCTCAAAAGCAGATACAACCAGGGTAAACGGAGTAACCTGTATTTCTGGAGAGACACAGCAGGCCATGAAGTTGATCTGGTCATAGAAAAAGCA
>JAUVIS010000194.1 GCA_030592635.1 Candidatus Fermentibacteraceae bacterium
GAACCTGTTTTCAACCGTACGGTAAGTGCCAACCTGGGAATGAGCTATTCCATCAGCAATGTGCTCGCCAGTGCCGGTATGGACAATGTCATGCGCTGGGTTCCATTCCATGTGGATGAGGCTGGCTTCCGCAACAGGATCAGGAACAAGATGATCCGCCCCACCACAATTCCGCAGGAGCTGGAAGAACTTGTTATTGAACAGGCCATCGCCCGTGAAGCTCTACGCCTGGCGCTTGTTCAGCACAAGGATCTCGCAACAGGACTTAAGGGCGTTGCCCAGGAGAGAACTATCGGAGACGCTTTCGAGCAGACACAGACAGGTGCCACACTGGTTAACATGATGGATCTTGATCTGCTTATAGGTTCTGGCGGTGTGCTCAGTCATGCTCCCAGAAGAAGCCAGACAGCTCTTATGCTCATCGACAGTTTCCTTCCGGAAGGTGTCACAATGCTCGCGGTGGATTCCATCTTCATGATGCCCCATCTCGGAGTACTCAGTGAGGTTCATCCACAGGCCGCCGTTGAGGTATTCAACAACGACTGTCTGATAAAGCTGGGACACTGTATTGCACCTTCAGGCGTCTTTAAGAAGACACCCCACCTCGCTTCAGTCACACTTAAAATGCCCGACGGGAAAACGCTGGAAGAAAAAATAATTCCAGGTGAAATGAAACTTATACCCCTTGGAGCCGGAGAGAAAGCTGAAGCGATAATCACTCCAATCAAGGGTCTTGACATTGGTAACGGTCCAGGCGAAATATGGGAAGGTACTCTTGAGGGCGGCATAGTCGGTATCGTTTTTGACGGTCGCGGAAGACATCCCTTCATTCTTCCCGAGGATGACGCGGAAAGGGTGAAAATGCTCCAGACCTGGTCGCAGACACTGAATACTTATCCGGATCGCTTCCTTACCATGGGAGGTGGTGAATAATGGCATTCGCATACACACCGGGCTTGCGAGTCGCTGATGTCGCGGACATCTCGAAAACACGCAGACTTCCCCTGAAGGGCGAAGTGCTTGTTGAACAGGGTGACATAATCGAATCGGATACAATCGTCGCACGTACGGAACTTCCGGGAAATGTGAAGATGTTTAACATCGCCAACATGCTCGGTGTTCCGCCCTCCGACATTCCGGAGCTTCTGCTCAAGAAAGAAGGAGATCCCATAAATGCCGATGAGCCCCTGGCTCAGAGCAGGGGTCTCTTTGGCAAGTACTTCAAAAGTACAGTTAAAAGCCCCATCGCGGGAGTTTTTGAAAACTTCAATGAGATTACCGGTCAGGCTGTTCTCAGAGAGCCTCCGATTCCTGTTGAAATTGACGGATATGTCAACGGCAGGGTCATTGAAGTTCTTCCGGGCGAAGGCGTTGTTGTTCAGACTCACTGCACCTTTGTTCAGGGCATTTTCGGAATCGGCGGCGAGGTTCGCGGTGAACTGAAGATGGTCTGCTCAGCACCGGATGAGGAAATCACAGCGGACAAAATTACACCGGACTGCAAGGGTAAGATCATCATCGGTGGAAACTACATAAGCTACGGTGTTCTCCAGAAGGCTATTTCCACAGGCGTAAAGGCCGTTGTTGTCGGTGGTTTTGATGACAAGGATCTTAAGGCTCTTCTTGGATTCGACCTTGGAGTGGCTATAACCGGTCACGAGAAGTTTGGTCTTACTCTGATTCTTACCGAAGGATTCGGGAAAATGACCATGGCTGAAGGTACATTCGAGCTTCTTCGACTCCGTGAAGGCATGATTGCCAGCGTGAATGGAGCCACACAGATCCGTGCCGGCGTTATGCGTCCGGAGATCGTGGTTCCCCTGCCGGCAGGCGCAGTGAGCGAGAAAACCAGTACAAGGCAGGCCGGAGCAATGGACATTGGAAGCTCCATCCGCTGTATCCGCTCTCCCTACTTCGGGATGATCGGTAAAGTGGCAGCTCTTCCACCGGAGCTTCAGGTGGTTGATTCTGAGGCAAAAGTGAGAGTTCTCGAGGTTGAATTCGATGACGGTGAAAGGTACACAGTACCAAGAGCCAATGTTGAGTTGATCGAGGGCTGACCGAGCCTGAACTTTATACAAGAGAAGGGGAGTGCAGAAGCGCTCCTCTTTTCTCTTTTTCTGAAAGCTGAATGTGATTACAGACACTGTGAATCCATTTTGATCTTATGTTGACTCAGGCAGATTTCTTACTTATCGTCTATCAGTGGTTTGAGTTGGGAAAATGGATTGCTGAGGGGTACAGATCATGAAACCGGAAGTTTACTTGGAATTTTACCCACATCAATAATGCTTTCAAGAGGTCATATATTATCAGAGCAATTGAGAAGCAGGGATTTCTTGCGTCAGAAATATGCTCACCCGAAGAGTTTCTAGGAGTTTGATATGAAGGATTCTATTGTTGAGGAAGTGCGCAAGGCACGCCAGGATCATACTCGAGAGTTTAACTTTGATCTGGAGGCAATCTGTAGAGATCTGAAAAGAATAGAAATGGAATGCGGTCATCGTATTGTATCTATGCAGCCCAAACGAATCAGGGAAAGTATCCAGCCTACAGCCTGAATCAGAGTATTCCTTTTGAATCCGAATTGAAGAATCTGTACACAGGAAGGTTTGCCACTCCCTGTTTGTCCCAGTAAGAGAAACCATGTTTCACTGCAACCGTGAGAATTTTCTGATGAGAATCATGAATCATCATCTCCAGATAGTCCAGTCTTTTCTTTTCCGCCAGCGCGAACACTCCCTGAATGAATCCTTCCGGGTCATCAAATGCCGCTGCGAGGGGTGAAATCTCCGTACCTCGATTTGCGGTCAGGAATCTCGCTCCTGTTTCCACCTTCCAGAATTCAGCATTTTCCTTCATCCATTCAAGAGAGCCTCTGCAGCGGTGCTGGATGTACTTCCATCCGCACGGGGCATGGTCAGTGTAAACAGAAAAGTCTTCCGCCGAGGGAGAGAAGCGTTTAAGAACTGCCGGAGCATTCTGCACAGGCGGGTTTTCCAGGCTTATCACATGAAAAAGCTCTGTGGTTCTGAACCCCTGCTTCTCGGACATTGAAATGCTTTCAGCATTGTTGATGTATGTGGAGAACTCAATAGATTTGAAATCTCCCGCAATAACCTTTTTACAGGCGATACGCAGAATCTCATCAGAGAGAATTCTGCCGTATCCTTTTCCCTTGAAGTCGTTGTGTACCCGCAGACCTTCCAGCCAGGCGACTTCCCCGGGCAGGGTTGATATTTTTCCGCAGGCGATTACTCTGCCGGCGATTTCCCCGACAAAGAAGTTTCCCTGACGGAGCCATTCATCAGTAACCTGCTCCAGATAATCATGGCCTTCCCAGGTGGCTCTTGATATGCACGCAAGATCATCAAGATCACCGGTAGCAGCTTTTCTGATTCTGATTTTCTCTTCCATACAAGCTCCATCTTTGAGGTTCACTCTGCGAATATTATGAATTACGATACATTCAACCAGATTCAGGTTTTTTTCATGAAGTTGACATTACCTGCAATTTCCAGGGAAACAAGGGCAGGTAGTTTGCGA
>JAUVIS010000205.1 GCA_030592635.1 Candidatus Fermentibacteraceae bacterium
AGATGAGAAATCGGGTTAATGCAGAGCTTCTACTGGACAGCCTTCTTACCCGGGGAGGGCATTATGGTGTCTGGGTTATTCTTGATATCTGGGGTATTCCTTCTATACACAGTATAAAAGGGCAGCATGATATGGTTTTTTCTCTTTCTGCCGGTAGAGATATGGAAGTTGCGCTGCTGAGAAGAGGTCAATGATAGTAACAGAATGTAACAAAATTTGCCAATCACAGTGTCATTTCGTTAACTTCCAGCATCAGAATCAATAATCGACTACCCTTGAGAGAGGGGACTGGCTTGAAGCTGTCCATTATCGCTGTTTCCAGGCCCGTTGCTGTTACCGTTATTTCTATAGTCGCCGCAGTGCTGGGAACCATTGCTGTTCTCCAGATGCCTGTGGATCTTCTTCCCTCTGTTGAGTATCCCAGAATAACCATTGAAACCAGATATCCTTCCTCAAGTCCTTATGAAGTGGAGCGCCTTCTTACCGATCCTCTTGAAGACGCTCTTGCCGGGGTGAGGGGATTGCGTTCGTATTCCTCCAGATCGTATGGTGATATGAGTCGGATTACACTGGAATTCGACTGGGGCGCCAACATGGATTACACCCGGCTTGAGGTGAGGGAGAAACTGGATGTGGCCAGCTGGTCTCTGCCGGATGCCGCGGGAAGACCCACTATTGTTGATTACGACCCGTCCAGCAGACCATTCATGGAGATTCTTTTAACCATGGATGGCGGATGGACAGATATTACCGATTTCTCAAGAAGGGTAATAGCCACAAGAATAGAACAGGCGGATGGTGTCGCGGCCTGCGAGATTGATGGAGAAGCGATACCCGCTGTTTATGTCAGGCTCCGCGACGGTGTGGTGGAAGAACTTGAAATTGACCCGGCCACAGTAGCGGCGGCGATCAGGGGAGCCAATGCGGTTTCATCCGGAGGGCAGGTTCGAGACGGAGACAAGGAATTTTTCCTCTCGCTGCAGGGTGAATTTGAATCGCTTGAAGACATTGAAAACACTGTGGTGGGTTCTCTTGGCAATACTCCGCTGCTGCTTGGAACCATTGCCGATATCTACATTTCCGAGAAGCCTCCTACAGAGTGGGCCAGCTACAACGGCGAGAGGGCTATCATTCTTCGTGTGAGAAAAATGGCAGAGGCCAACACTGTGGAAGTAGCCGGAGATGTCAGGGAAATTCTTGAAGAGCTGAATCAGGCCCACGGTGGCGTTAATCTGCGAGTAATTCAAAACGATGCCGAATTCATTGAGGAAGCCATCGGCGGAGTTGTGGAAGCCCTGATACTTGGTGGAATCCTTGCGTTCGGAGTTCTTTTCTTCTTCCTGAGAGACTGGAGGAGTCCGCTGATCCTGGGGCTTTCTCTTCCTCTGAGCATCGCGCTGGCGCTGTTCTTCCTTTACCTTGCGGGAGTAACCGTAAACATCATGTCGCTGGGGGGGCTGGCTCTGGGCACGGGTCTTCTGGTGGATAACGCTGTGGTGGTACTTGAAGCCATCTCCAGAAGACGGGAGAAGGGCGAGGGCAGGGTAAGCGCCGCCACTTCCGGAACTGCGGAGGTCGGGCCTGCTATCGTGGCCAGTACACTGACCACCATTATTGTTTTCTTCCCTGTTGTCTACATGGAGGGAATAACAAGTCAGCTCTTTCGCGATCAGGCACTTGCCGTGGGTTCCGCGCTTCTGGCAAGTCTTCTTGTCGCGGTAACGGTAATTCCGACTCTGGCTGCCAGAATCAGGAAAACAAAAGAAGCAGAAGATGTCACAGGCGGCATGAAAGAGAAGTATGCCGGATCCATGGACAGACTTCTGGCCAGACGGAAAAGAGTGTTGTTTGTTACTTTTCTCATCACTGTCGCTGCCTTCTTCGGTGCTTCCAGATTGCCCATGCAGCTTCTTCCGGATACTCCGGCGGATCAGCTTGAAATGACTTTCAGCGCTCCTGAAGGTACATCAATGGATCAGCTTGTGCATCTTTCTGCCGCCGTGAACGGGCTGGCTGCTCTTGCGGGAGCTCAGTGGACCAGCGGGCGTATAGGTGTTCGGGCCGATGAAGGGGTGGATGCCCTTTCAGTGAGTGCTTTTGAGAATGCCGATGCCGCGAACAACGCGATTCTTCCCATTCGTGAAGCCTGGGATGACGCCTTCAGTTTTTCCCTGCAGGTTGGCCCCAGGGGGACACTGCTGGGAGAGATACTGGGTGGCGGAAGTGGCTTTACCATTTATGTTGAGGGTGAGAGCATTGATACTGATCTGCGGGCCGCGGATGTTCTTGCAGCAGCTTCGCAGAACGATGTTGAGGGCGTGGTAAGCGCCGATGTGAACTATCTGCCCGGCAAACCTGAGATCGTTGTGCGACCGGACAGGGAGCTTCTTGAGCTTCTCGGTCTTACTGCCAATGATGTTGCCGATTATCTTGAAAGCCTTTCCAGAGGCATTGTTGCCACTACCTACTACAGGCAGGATGAAAAGGTTGATGTAATGCTGCTGGCAGGCAGTGGAGAAGGCATACCCGTAGATTCCATATTCCAGCGTTCAGTAGGGATCAATGGAACTCTGCTTCAACTGAACAGACTGGTTGAGACTTATGTGAGACAGACTCCGGGTTTCATAGAACACTATCAGGGCAACCGCGCAGTTGGCATTTCTATTCAGGGCAGTGGCACAAACATGGCGGGTACCGCCAGAATGATTACAGAGCTGTCAGATTCCATACTTCGCGGTGAACCGATCAAGCTTCGTACAGGCGCTGAAATAGAGGAAATGGACAGAACAGCGTCCAGTCTTATTCTGGCGGCACTGCTGGCCATTGCCCTTGTTTATGTACTTCTTGCCGTTCAGTTTGAATCATTCATGGAGCCGCTTATCATCATGATAACCGTACCCCTTGGTGTTATCGGCGTTGTCGCCGGCCTTGCTGTTTTCGGTCAGAGCTGGAATGCTCTGTCAGGTATCGGTCTCGTGATACTGTCGGGAATTGTGGTGAATGATGGAATTCTGCTTGTGGAAAGAATAACACAGCTGCGAAAAGCCGGAATGAAAGTAAAGCAGGCAGTGATTGATGCAGGTCGAGACAGGTTCCGACCTGTACTGATGACCACAGTAACAACGGTACTTGGCCTTCTGCCAATGGCGATTGGATTCGGAAAAGGAGCTGAACTCAGGCAGCCTCTGGCCATTGCGGTTATCAGTGGTATCTCCGTTG
>JAUVIS010000022.1 GCA_030592635.1 Candidatus Fermentibacteraceae bacterium
GGAAGCAGCCATTTCCCGAATTCTCTGTATCTGCCGTTGAGCAGTTTTTCCATTGCCGGCACTGAAGCAAGGAACAGGCCCATGACAAATCCGGCATGAATATTAACCCACAGGATCTGGAGGGGGAAGAGGATCAGAGCGAGTTTCCACGGTTTTTCATATTTGAAAGAAAGAATGTAGAGGTAGAGCGAAAAAAAGAAAATGCTGAAAAAGTGCGGTCTGGCAATCCATCTTGGTTGCGCCAGGGCAAGCCAGAAAGCTCCGAACATGAAAACAAGGCCGGGATCTGCTCCGTATTTTACTGAAGCCTTGAAAACAAAGAAGATGGAAAGGCCAATGAAAAGAGCTTTCAGCAGTACCGGACCCGCTTCACCGATGTGCATCCACGAAAGAGCCATAGCCGACTCGGCCAGCCATTCGTGCTGTATCCAGTAAGCTCCATGTCTGGTCCATGTGAAGGGATCCTCTGTTCTGATCTCTCCTGTTTCAACGATGTCGATGCCATTCCTGAGGTGCCAGAAGATGTTGCCGTTGTGTATTGGAGTAATGCAGTACAATACGGCGATCAGTGTCAGCAGCCAGCAGAGTATCGCGGCTTTAGAAAATCTCTCTGATATTCTCAATTCTTCTCCGGGTAACGGGTGTAGCCGAGAGTTCAATTGCTCTGGCATAAAAGCTGTCTGCAAGGAGAGGATCCTCCTCCTGAATCATTCTTCTTGCCCAGGCTTCAGAGACAATGTCCATAGCCATGGGATCAGGCGAATGACCCTTAAACTCGAATATAGCCATTTGATCCCAATCCGGGGGCTCCTGCTCCGGGGTAATCGGGCTGAAAATCAACCCTTGAAGAGAAAAGTCCTCTTCTCTGTTCCAGGCTCTGGAAATATGGACAGTTCTTTCACCGACAATCGGAGGCATAAATCCCGGCGGTGAGAATTCAAAGTAATTCCCGAAGGGATCTGAAAGCAGAATGTCAGGTCTGAATCCAAGAATATTCTGAGTATATGCAGCGTAGTAGGTATCATGTGCCACGGGTCTGTAGATTGAGTTGGCCGGCAGAGCAGCCATGACATCGGTGGTCCACCTCATTGCAATGTCGTCGTCTGTTCTGTCTGCCCCGGCAATACCGCTTGCGGCAGCGGTGAGAATCAGTCCCCCGGCTAGAATTTTGTGAACCGGTGTTTTGCGAGCGAGAAACTGCACCCCGGCAGCGCATCTCAGGGAAAGGGGCAGAAGAAATATCCAGAGTTGTCCTCCCGGATCCGGCAGCTCATACGAGGCCAGAAAGAAGAGTGCAGCGATGGCTGGAAGATCTTTCTTTGCAGCGAATCTGCCGCCTGCCGCCGCGAGAAGAATAAATACTGCCAGAGCCGGGATTCCTATGAAACCCAGTGCTCTTAAGAGTCTTTCAAAAGACGGGGCATCAAGTCTTCCAGAGTACATGGTAAAATAGGAAAGCAGAGAGTCCAGAGAGCCGGGATGCCCGTAGTGGGCTATCCGGCTTGCTCCTGATCGGATGGGAATGTACAGGTACAGAGTGGCCGGTATGAAAAAAGTGAGGAGAAGAGGCCATTTTCTTTTAACAGAGAGGAAAAGGGGGGATGAGAGCAGCGAGACTGGATGTCCGCCAAACAACGCCATTCCCGAAGCATAGGGGGAGAGGGCAGAGTCTTTGAGTGATATCGCGGTGAGTACCAGCAGGATAGCAAGAGGATATATCTCAAGGCTGTTGAATTGACTCATCACAGGAGCTGCTGTAAGGAACAGGACTGAACCGGCCAGCGCAGGGTAGAATCCGATGCCTGACTTTCGGAAAGCCGCTGTTCCAATCGCCACAGCGGCTGCACCCAGAAAGCAGTTGAGAAGTCTCAAGTGTCCGTAGAGTGGTGAAAATGCCATGGAGAAAAGACGAACAAGCAAAAGGAACAGGGGGTAGCCGGGGGCATGGGCTATCTGAAGTTCAGAACCGCATATCGCGAATTCCGCTCCGTCTGTGGCATCAAATGATGGAGGCCCGGTTAGAAGAGCAATCAGAAAAAAAGTGGCTGAGACCCAGAGAGTTATCAGTTTTCTGCTGCGCATACTACAGACTCAAGAGAATCACAGAGGGATTCCGCCCATTGGATTCCCCTGAAGGATTCCTCCCACCGCGCGGCTTCCAGAGTATCACCTCTTGCTTTCAGAATAGCGGCCAGAACCGCTCGATGGCCGACAATTCCAGGATAACAGTGTATTCCGTATCTTGCTGTGATGGCGGCTTCAGTGAAATTATCTGATTCCAGCGCTGCGTTTAAAGCAAGCGAGAAACTTGTTCTTGAAGGCTTCTGTTCTCCTGCGATAGCTCTTGAAGCGTAGAGTAGGGTACTGTCCGGGTAACCGGCGGCGGAGTACCACATTGCCGTTGTCTCCAGTACTTCGGAGCCATCGGGTTTTATCAGAATACATCTTTCAAGAAGATCTCTCCTGTCTGCCTGACCGAGGGTGATTACAGGTGCCCGCAGTCTGGCCAGCATAACAGGCAGACAGTGGCCCAGTCTGTGTTCCGCTTCGAGATAGAGCGAGTCCCAGTCGGCTCCTCCGGTAGCAGCCGCCAGTGTGATTGTCCTTGCCCAGTCTTCCGCCGCCGCCGCAGGTGTGTCGAGGAATGCCCGTGAGTACTGAAGGGAGCGGAGGGTATCTCCCAGTACCATATGCGCTGTGGCCATAGATCTGAGGAGCATTGGATTCATTCCCCCTCTTGAGTGGATGTAGTTCAGCGATGCGGTATCACCTGTCAGAGAAAGGAACGAAACCCTCATGGTGACAGCAGCGTTAAGCTCGGATTCATCCGCTTTTCCGGAGTAAAGTTCAAAGATGCTGTTAAATGCGGATGTATCTGCTCTGGCAAAGGCGAGGTTCATCATAACCTTCATCAGAGAAGCAGTGGAATCTCCCCGGGCAAGGGCAGTTTCACAGACATACCGGGATCTTTCATCCTGTCCTGTCAGGTGGGTGGTTTCCCCCAGGGTAAGCCATGAGCCCCCTCCCGCGGCAAGACGGGAAGCCGATTCTCTGGCAAGACCCACTCTGCTGGATCTGGCGAATGTGTCGGTTCTTCTTGTCACGCCTCTGAGCCAGGCGCCTTCCCGCGCTGAAGGAGGAGCAATAAGAATTGCGGCGAGGGGTATCGCGAGCAAAAGGGCAGCAGCTGTTTTTCTCCCGGAAAGCAGGACAGTTACAGGAATAGTCAGCAGGGCAAGAACCGCAGCCGGGGCCGTGAGAGAAAAGCCTGTCGGCGAAAGCGCGGTAATGAACAGAGCAAGGGCGAAAACAGACCTTCTGAGTCTGTCCGGCCCGGGAAGACCTCCGGATGCAAGGGCAAGACCCGCGAATACCAGAGTTTCCCACCCGGATGCCCAGGCTAGGGTTAACGCGACAGTGGAGGCCACTGCTCTGAAACTTCCTTTCCAGACCGATGCTGTAACCAGCCAGAATGCTGCCATCATGGCTCCTGTGATTGTAATCACATCCGCGAATGTTACTCCGGAGGCTGGAACAACGGTAAATGCCGCAATTGTTCCGAGAATGGTGGAAGAATACAGAGGAATGAGATGTCTGAATGCTTTCTTCAGTTCTTCCCATCGGCTTTTTGACAATTCCCGTACATACCACAGGGCAAGCATAGAGACTGGAATCATGTCAATGAGATAAGTCGTAAAGTGAGATGCCCCGGTAGTGGGTGCTTCCGTTGCGGCATGCCACTGAAGCAGGGAATGAGTGATGCCGTCGCCGGGGAAAAGAGGCTGAAAGATTACGCTGACGAGGTAGGGCCATGTAAAAAATGTGAGAAACACGGGAGCGAAAACTACAGTGTTAAGAATTCCTCTGAGAACCCGTTTGTTCGGAGCAACCGCCCAGGTAAAGACGCCTGCGAGAATACATCCAATTGCAGCTTCAATCCTGATACCTGTTGTAGTTCCGTTCAGTGTTACTGCGGGGTTGAAGAAGTTCAGCAGGAACCAGGCCGCATTGCTTCTGTCCAGAGGGAAGTAGCCGATTGCCGAGGTGGTTCCGGCCAGTTTGTCAAGCAGAGGGGGAAGAAGAGTAAGGGTCCAGGCGAGAACCATGATTCTCAGCAGTTTGGCAGTATCGTATCTGCTGAACACCCTCATGACAAACACCAGAGTAAGCATCGGGTACACATAAGCAACCGGGAAATGCAGTACGAAGGCGGGAGCGGGAAAGACAATTCCAAGAGCTATGGCTTCCATGAGATTTCGCAGAATGACAGTTACCGCGAAGACGGCCGCAAGTTGCCATGGGGTTGCCGGTAAATCGGCTCCCCAGTTTATGGATCGGTCAATTAATTCTTTAAGTTTCATTCTGTCTCCGTGGCATAAAAGGCCTGCATTGCCGGGTATCCATGCCCGTCAGTACTCCAGTCCATTCCTGATATTATTCTTACCGCTGCGGTAAATCCAGCAGTGTCCATCCCTTCCAACACTCCATTCCTGATACCCTTTCCCGTGAAAATTCCCCAGCCTCTGTACAAAGTACCTTTCGCAGGAGGAACATACATTGCAACTGTTGCGTTGTTTTCTGATCCGTGTTCACTCCAGAATCGTGCAACACCCGGACTGCTTCTCTGATCCCGAATGAACTGAAAAACCATATCAGGCTTGAAAAAGTCCACAAGTTCAATAATTGTCTGCTGCCGGGTTACAGGATTTTCCCAGAGACTGTCTCCGAACAGATCTGAATCCAGATCCAGACCCGCTTCCACAGGAATTCCACGGGAGTCGATCAGGATGACCAGGTGATCTCTGGTTCCCGAAAACTGTTCGCCTTCCGGGATTATTACCAGGAGCAGTTTCCCGGCGTTGTCCGCAGCCTCAAGAATTATTTGGAAACAGTCATAATCAGTCTGTGCGGGATAAAACCTTCCGCCGGCGGTTGAAGGGAGGTCAGCCACTGCTTCAGGCATGGAGTTTTCCAGGGGTGTTCCCGCAAACTGAATCAGTACAGCGAGTTCACCTGTCTCAGGTATTTTCCGGGCAATTTCCTGAGTTGTCCTGCTGTCATCGCATCCGGCCACTGCCCCAATGACCAGGAACAGTACAACCGTGCGAAAAAAGTGCCCGGCGAAAAACCGGGCACTCTGCTTCAGCATGTTATGTGCTACCTGAGTACCGATACTCTGGCGGTTTCCACGGAGTTTCCGTGACGGAGAACGACAAAGTATGTTCCCGAGGCAAGTTCCCCCTGGAATTCAACGGAGTGCAGACCCTGTTCAGCAATTCCACTGTACAGCGTTGAAGCCCTGCGTCCTGTCATGTCGATCACGGAAAGATCAGCATAACCGGTAGTTGGAGCGTTGAAGCTCACGGCTGCGCCTGGTACCAGGGGGTTGGATCCTACTGTAAGATATGTGGAGGTAAGGGATTCTCCTTCCTCAATTCCTGCAGTGTAAGCGATTTCAAATGTATAGTTTGCAGTTAAGGAAGTTTCAGTCATGAAGGCGGGGAAGAACACCGCGTAATCCCAGCCCTGAGTGGGAACTGCCAGAGTTTTTTCTCCCGTTGCGGGATCGCAGTCGACCCAGATGAACTGGAAGTTATTGTCGTTGTAGATGATGGCTCCAAGATCCCACTCGAAGTTGTCTCTGCCGTCAAAATCAATCTGAACCCACCCGCCCTGATAGGCGCTGAGATCAACCTTGAGCCAGGCAATTCCCTTGGTATCCATGAGATACTGCGAGTATGCCCCCTGATCTCCGCTGGCAGGAAGAGAGCTGAAATTGTGCCAGCTGAAAACAAGAGGTGATCCCCAGGTATCTGCTTCCTCATCATAAAGATCGAAAGTGATGTTGTATTGAGGGCCGACCATGAATCGCCACAGGCCGTAAAGCATGAAGCCGTTTTCGAAGGTGATGCCGTGGGCTTCGAACATGTCCTCCTGGGCATCCCACATGTTGGGACCATTTGTTAAAGCGCAGTTTTCCCAGACCTCACGAACTGCGGTAATATCGTTGAACATGAGCCCCATCATTCTGGGCCAGTAACTGGCACCGTACCAGTACATACTGCCTGAATCGATACCCATGTAGGGTTTTCTTATTGCCCCCAATGAATAGTAGTTCAAGTAGTCATTAATATCATCATAGACCTGGTCTTCCATCCACACAGCGCAGTTTTCCATGAACCAGGTGGGTTCTTCGTAGTCGTAGGACATCTGTACAGCGTGCTGGAATTCATGGGCGGATGTCACTTTCTGGTGATTCGAACCAAGGTCGTTACCCATGACAATGTGGCTGGCACTGCATGAGTGGGTTGAGTCAGGAGGCTTGTACTCGCCAGCGCTGGAGGTATATCCCAGGGTGCCGCCAGAGAGATAGGCGATGTAGATATCGTAAAGGTCGTCTCCGCCCACATTGTAATCAGGTGGAGGGGTAAAGTATCCCATGGAGTCGCATTCAATGGTCCATGAGTAGTCCATGTTTTCAGCAATATCCTGTGCATAAGACAAGGCGCAGGCATCAATACCTGTTGTGGTGTAGTGTATTCTGAAGTTGCCGCCGTTGGAAACAAAACTCGTAGGACTTCCGGAAAGAACCGGTCGGTTGGCAAGGGACAAGATTTCTTCAAGAGTCGCGCGAGAGACCTGGTTAAAAAGCAGGGAAGCCTCATGAAGAGCAGGTGTTCCGCTTCGGTCACAGGCCGCGTCAGCGGTGTACTCAAGGGGAAGCCTGCTCTGATCCAGAACGCTGTAAACCAGATACAGGGCTTTCTGGTCGGCAGTGAGGTTCTGATCGTTGTCAATTCGCTGGTAAACAGTGTCAGCGAACATGCACAGGCTCAGCATCAGCATTGTGATTAGAGCTATTCTCATTGGTCCTCCAATTGAAACGGCAGACGGCAATCCCGCTTGCCTTAATAAGTCCCGGACGGCAATCGGCTACTATTTAAGATGATAGGTACAAGGAAGCTACCTGCAGGCAAAGATACCCTTCCCCTCTCTTCCAGACAACCCGCCAACACTCAGGCGTCTAATCTAGAATCTTTACCCCTGCATGTCCATAACATTCAACCAGGCTGTTCGGTTCCGGGCGGGAAGGTTGCAGGCGGCGTTGGCTATCAACATAGTAAGCCTGCGGAAGACTCGATGAAAAAACCCATTATAAGGAGATGGTCTTGAAAATCACATTCTATGGAGCTGCAAGGGCTGTTACCGGTTCACAACACCTTCTTGAGGTTGCCGGCAGGAGAATTCTTCTTGACTGCGGACTCAGCCAGGGAAGAAGAAATGACAGCGAGAGGCTGAACCGCGAGTACGGTTATGAGCCGGCTTCGATTGATGCTGTAATACTGTCTCATGCGCATATTGATCATTCAGGGAAGCTGCCGGGACTGGTGAAGAACGGTTTCAAAGGAATAATATTTTCAACCGGTGCCACCAGGGATCTCGCGGCGATCATGCTGCCGGACTCAGCCCATATACAGCAGTCAGACGCTGAATACCTTAACAAAAAGCGGGCGAAAGAAAACCTTCCTCCCATTGAACCTCTTTACGATCTTGAAGACGCTCTTTCCGCGATTGAGAAATTTGTTTCCATACCGTACGGTCTCTCTTTTCCCATATTCCCCGGTATAACACTTCGTTTTCTTGAGGCGGGACACATCCTCGGCAGTGCTCAGGTTGAACTGACAGTCGAGGAAAAGGGGAAAAAGCGTACGCTTCTTTTCACCGGTGATCTGGGTCGTTTTGACAGGCCCATTCTCCGTAATCCTGATCTTTCCTCGAGGCCTGATTTCCTTATAACCGAGAGTACCTACGGAGGCAGGAACCACGATCCACAGGAAAAATCACTGCTTGACCTGGAACATGTGATCAAGAGAACAGTTAAGCGCGGCGGCAAGATTGTTATTCCCGCGTTCAGCGTAGGAAGAACGCAGGAGGTTCTTTACTTTTTAAACCTTCTCCGGATTGCGGGCAGGTTGCCTGATATTCCCGTCTTTGTGGATTCTCCCCTTTCTTTCAACGCTACGGAAGTATTCAAACTGCATCCGGAAGTCTACGATAAGGAACTTCGCGATCTCCTTTACGCGGGTCACAGCCCATTCCAGTTTGCAAACCTTCATTTTGTTCAGAATGTCAGTGAATCGAAGGCTATCAATACTATGAAGGAGCCTGTGATCATTATCTCCGCTTCCGGAATGTGCGAGAACGGAAGAATCAGACATCACCTTAAAAACAACATTGCAGATCCTCGCAGTACTGTTGTTCTGGTTGGATTCATGGCTGAGCACACTCTGGGTCGCAAGATCGGTCAGCGCAGAGAAACAGTGAACATTTTCGGTGAGCCCTATGCCCTGAACGCGGAAGTCGTGGATATTGACGGTTTCAGCGCTCATGCCGATTCAGATGCCCTCATGAGATTTTTCCACGCTGTTGGTGAGAATGTCAAACAGGTTGCTGTTGTTCACGGCGAAGAGAAATCTGCCGAAGCTCTTGCAGCCCTGATCGGCCGCGACAGTGACGCGGAGGTTGTTATTCCGGCCCCCGGAGACTCTGTGTACATAAATGGAACAATTTAGGCTGGCTTGATTATATTTGGGACATGTGGAAACCTGTCTCAATAAATCTGGAGTAACTTGATGATAATACTGAATGTTTTGCTTGCTTCTCTTGTATCTGTTTCCGGTTTTTCGCCGGAGTTTCAGCCTCCTTCTTGCGGTATCGGGGCTGAGACCGCAGGTGGTGGTGTCAGAGCGTTTTCCATGGGTGGTGTATCTGCCGGAGTGCCCGACTCGAACATGGTCTCAGGGGCTAATCCAGCCGCATCGGCCTGGGCGGGAAACACCGGTCTTTCATGGGGAACAAAGGTTCGGGAGACCGAAGATACAGCCTGGTCCGGGGCATCAGCTTTTCCGGATGTATCTGTGATAATGCCCCTGCCGCTCGATTTGCAGTTTTCCGCGTTTCTGAGCAATCGTTCCAGAATAAACAGGGAGGATTCCGTAGTTTTTAATAACGGCTCGGGAACCATCAAATGGACTGGCGGATCTGGTGAATCCTATCTGGGCATTACTGCAAGAGTCTCAGATCATCTCGCCTTTTCTATGGGAGGAAAATGCTTCTTCGGTTCGGCTATGGGAGACGCGGTAACTTTCCCGAACAATCCCGGTACTCAGGTACCCATATCCAGCTCCTACAGAGATGATCTTTCCTTCTCTCCATCGTGGGGACCAGTTTTCGGAGCCTTCATTAACGCTGAGCGTTTTTCAGCCGGCTTCTCCATTGTCACCGACAGATCCGGTGACCTAATGGTGCAGAGAGATTACATGGGCAATTCCTCAGCGGATACAACCTCTCACTACTCAGTTCCCGGTGAACTGTCCGCGGGTGTCTCCGCGCAGATTCATCCCCGTGCTCTTATCGGCGTGGATTTCTTCGCGAGAAAGGCACTGAATCTCCTTGGCCACACTACGGAAGAGGGCAGCTTCATCGCTTCCGGTCTTGAGTTTGATCCCGGTCTCGGGCTTCGGGTCAGAGGTGGTTTCAGAGCGATGAACGGTTTATGGAGAGATGGAGCCTCAAGATATTCAGGCGGTATCGGGTATCTTATAGCAGGCGGCAAAGCCTCTCTGGATGTAGGAGCCAGCTATGAAACCTGGGGCGCGGACGAGTCGGAAACGGTTGTTTTCGCGTCAATCCGGATATCAGAGAACTGGCTGGGACGGTAGCTACGGTAATTATTGTACCTGCCAGAATGGAATCTACCCGGCTTCCGGGTAAACCCCTGGCGGATATATGCGGTCGGTCTATGATTCTGAGAGTTCTTGACGGTGCTTTGAAAGCCAATCCTCGCAGGCTTGTTGTGGCCACTGATTCCAGGCTGATTGAGGAAGAGGTTTTATCAGCCGGTTACGAGGCTGTTCTTACAGGGCCGGCAGAGAGTGGTACCCGCAGGGTGTATCTGGCATGGAAAGCTCTGGGGTGTCCGGGCGAACGCATTATCAATCTTCAGGGAGATGAACCGTTTATCCAGCAGGGCTGGGTGGAAGCACTTGCGGGACAGGATATGCTGCCGAATTCCGTTGTTACGCTCGCCAGAAGAATTCCAGCGGATTCAGGGGCGAGCCCGTCCGTTGTTAAGGTAGTCATGAATTCCGCGGGAGAGGCTCTCTATTTCTCAAGAAGTCCCATTCCCTGGGGAGCTGACTTTCTTTTTCATCATGTTGGAGTTTACTGTTTTACGCCGGAGAGTCTTTCTCTCTGCGCCAATGCTCCTCCCGGGAAGATTTCTTCTCAGGAAAGACTTGAGCAGCTCAGCTGGATGGAGAATGGCGTAACTATCAAGGTTATTCCCGGTGACTGGAACGCAATGGGAGTTGATACTCCCGATGATCTGGAGGAGGCTCGGAAGTGGTTCAGGAATTTGTGAATACTGGTCTTCCTGCATTTATACTGGGACCCTGCGGAATAGAATCCGAGAAGCTTGTGCTTACCACAGCTGATTTTGTGGATGGCTTGAGAAGAAAGTACAGTGGCAGGGCAGTTTTTCTTTTTAAAAGCTCCTTTCTTAAAGATAACAGAACTTCCGAGGGTTCATGGGCCGGGCCCGGACTGGAGGAGGGGCTGCGAATACTGGAAAAAGCCGGGCGCGAATTTGATCTTCCCCTGATTACTGATATTCATGCTGCGGATCAGGCAGGACCTGCAGCAGAGGTCTGTGATATGCTTCAGATACCCGCTTTTCTCTGCCGTCAGACATCTCTGCTTGAAGCGGCAGGTCAAACAGGTGTGCCCGTGAATGTAAAAAAGGGTCAGTTCATGGCGCCTGAGAACATGAAGGGGGCTGTGGATAAACTCCGCTCCGCAGGGTGTCCTTCTGTTTTCCTCACAGAACGGGGAAGTTTTTTTGGCTACGGTGATCTTGTTGTAGACATGCGGTCTCTGACGGTGATGAACGGGTTCTGCGACGGGGTAATTATGGATCTTACCCATTCGCTTCAAAAACCCGGTGCCGCTGGCAGGTTTACAGGAGGAGACAGAACATTCGCTTTACAGATGGCCCGCGCCGCGGCAGCCTGGGGCATACGGGGAATGTTTGTGGAGGTTCATCCCAATCCGGCAGAAGCTCTCAGCGACAGTGCCGTTATGCTTGATTTTAAAGACGCGGAGATTGTGCTTGAAGGTGCGCTGAACCACTGGGAAGGGGCTTCCTGATGAAGTTTGCAAATGTAAAGCTGTTTGCCGTTGATGTTGACGGAACACTGACCGACGGAAGACTTTTGTATGGTTCGTCAGGCGTATCTCAGGCTTTCAGCGCAAAAGATGGCGCGGGAATCATGAGGCTTCTGGAGAACGGTGTGGAGGTGGCCTTTGTCTCTTTCCGTGATTTCCCATGTACAAGGAGGAGAGCCGCCGATCTGGGGGTGAAACTGCTCTGCCTTGGAAGCTTCGACAAAGCTGCATCTGTTAAAGGACTGGCAGAGCATCTGGGTATTCCCATGGCATCTGTACTTTTCATGGGTGATGACTGGAAGGATATTCCGGCTATGGAGATTTCAGGAATGTCTGCATGCCCCAGAGATGCGGCAGACGAGGTCAGGGATATATGTTCTGTTGTTGCGGATTCAAACGGCGGTGCCGGAGCAGTCAGGGAAATTGCCGAAATGATTCTGGAGGAATCAGGTGAGTGATGTTTTCCGGGAAGCGGAAAGAGTTTTTGATATTGAAGTGAAGTGGCTGGAAGCTACTCTGCCTCTGAACAGGGAATCATTTCCCAGAGCGGTTGAGCTGCTCCACGGTTCAAAAGGAAAGATCATTGTGTGCGGAATGGGTAAGTCCGGCCTTGTCGGCAGGAAGATTGCCGCCACAATGACAAGCACAGGAACTCCTTCCTACTTTCTGCATCCCGCTGATGGAATCCATGGCGATGCCGGGATTCTCGCGAGAGGAGATACAGCTCTCGTTCTATCCAAGAGTGGTGATACAGCGGAGATAGCGGCCCTGCTGCCTGTTCTCAGAAGTCTTGATATTCCCGTGGTCGCCATGGTAACAAATGAAAACTCTCTTCTGGGCAGATTCGCGGACGTGGTTCTTGTACTGCCGGAGATGAAAGAGGCCTGTCCCTACAATCTTGCCCCTACAGCCAGTACTACTGCTATGATGACTCTGGGCGATGCTCTTGCTATGGCCATGCTGAGTCTTTCCGGGTTTACGCCCGGGGACTTTGCTGATGTGCATCCGGGAGGCTCGCTGGGCAGAAAACTTCTTATGAGAGTATCTGATGTGATGATAAACGAAACGCTTCCTCTTCTCTCTCCCGATACTCTTCTTTCCCGTGCCGTTGAGGTAATGACTGAGCACAGGGGATTGTGTATGGCGGTTGGTGACACCGGACGGCTTGAGGGGATATTTGTTTACGGTGACCTGGGCAGGCTGATGAGAGACAGAGTAAATATCGCGGAACTTTCTCTGGGCGATGTGATGATCAGGAAACCGGCCACGACCAGTTGTGATGAGCTTCTCGCGCTTGCGGTTCAAAACATGGAGGAACGGGGTATTACCTCTCTGGTTGTGATAAACGAAAACTCAATACCGCAGGGTGTTGTTTACCTGCACGATGCCCTCGTTCTTGGATTCTGATGAGAATCCGAACTGGAGGTACTGTTCTTCTTGCAACCCTGCTGGCTCTGTCCGCCTGTGGCGGAGAACCTTCTGACTGGTCTGATGAAAGCGGACAGACTCAGACAGTGGATCACTTCAGGCTTGTACAGGCGGAAGACGGCCTTCGGGAGTGGATGCTCACCGGCGACTCCGCAGTTTACAGGGAGGCTGACAGCCTTCTTTTCATGACAGAGGTAAACATTGTTTTTTACGAAAACGATATTCCCGAAAGTTTTGTAAGAAGCGATACAGGTACTTCGGATCTCATGAGCGGAGCTACAGTACTGTGGGGAAATGTTCATGCTGAGAACACTGACGGCAGGACACTTGACACGGATCTGCTGAACTGGTCTGATTCGCTGGAAACCTTTGAAACGGACTGTCTGGTTACATTTGTTATCCCGGAAGGCGATGGTACCGTTACCACTCTCCACGGCAGGGGTGTTATTCTCGACACAGGCCTCAGTGCTGTGGGTGATGTGATTGTCCGTGATTCATTCACTGCTGTTACCACCGGGGAGTTGCTCTTTGATGACTAAACACCTTACAGTTCTTTCGTTTCTCTGCATTTCCGCCATTGCCGGAGTTTTTACTGTAACATCAGACAACGCTTCAACAACTGAACTTGAAAACGGTGAATCTATCCTTGAACTCCACGGCAATGTTGTGGTTACCGATGATCAGGTCACTGTTACATCTGACTCCGCCACTATTTACCAGGATTCAGAGAGAGCCGAATTCACCGGCAGTGTTCATGTGGACGCCGATACTCTTGCCGCAAGCGGACATTTCCTTTCCTACTCCAGAATTACCGGAGTGATGATTCTTAACGGCAATGCTGTTCTTACAGATGGTTCCTCTGTTCTCTCAGCGGATCAGGTTGACTGGTTCAGGTTCAGAAACAAGGCCACTGCCAAAGGTTCTGTGGTTCTTCAGGGTGACTGGCTGGGAATGGTTCAGGGTGAGTATGCTCTGTATGACAGGGATCGGCAGAGTCTTTTTGTTACTGTGGATCCGATTCTTACAAGAGTTGAGGGCTCAGACACAACTATTATCATCGCCGACAGGCTGGAATTTTTCGAGGTCGGAGAAAGAGCGGAAGCTCAAGGAAACGCCTGTGTTTCCATGAGACCCGACAGCATGGAAACCACAAGTGAATATCTCAGATATTTCGGTGAAGAGGATCGAATGGAGTTGATAGGCTCTCCTGAAATAACCTCCGATGAAGGAACCATCAGAGGAGACTGGATGGAGATACTTCTTAATTCGGATGGCGCTGTTAACTTTTTGAGGATTGAAGGGGCCGCCTTCGGTGATATTGAGGATCAGGGAACAACGATTAACTTCAGTTCCCAGAGGGCTGAGTTCGCATTTCTCCCTTCAGAAGACGATCTGGACAGCCTCCTGCTTCAGGGCAGCGCTGTTCTCAATGTCGCCGGGGAGGATTCCGTGAGGGCGGAAGTAAACACAATCAGCGCGGAAGAAATCGTTGTAAGATTCCTTCTGGGAGAAGCGGAAGAAATAATGGCCAGAGGATATGTTAAGGGAACATACAGCTGGAGTGGAGAGTTTCGTGAGTGAGCAGAGAAAACGCGTAGAGAAGCTGGTTGTTAAGAATCTGGTGAAAAAGTACAGAAAACGCAAAGTGGTGAACGGAGTCAGCCTGGATGTGCGAAGGGGTGAGATTGTCGGTCTTCTCGGACCCAATGGTGCTGGCAAGACAACCACTTTCAACCAGATAGTCGGATTTATAAAACCTGACTCCGGAAGTGTTTTTCTTGATGACAGGGACATCACCGGGCTTCCCATGTACAAGAGAGCACGGCTTGGTCTTGGTTATCTTCCTCAGGAATCAAGTGTATTCAGGAAAATGACAGTTGAAGACAATCTGATGAGTATTCTGGAGACCATGAAGCTGAAAAAGAAAGAGAGAAAAGAGAGGCAGACGCGGTTGCTGTCCGAGCTGGGAATAACCAGACTGGCAAAGCAGAGAGCTTTTACTCTTTCCGGGGGGGAGAGACGCAGGGTGGAGATTGCCCGCGCTCTTGTCACAGAGCCCGCATTTCTGCTGCTGGATGAACCGTTTGCGGGTATTGACCCCATTGCCGTCGCGGAAATACAGGAAATAATACAGGATCTGGCTCATCGGGGACTTGGGGTTCTCATAACAGATCACAGCGTAAGAGAAACCCTGGCGATTACTGACAGGGCTTATATAATGTATGATGGCAGGGTACTTATTTCCGGCTCCGCCCAGGAACTGGCAAGCAATCCGGAAGCAAGAAAAATCTACCTTGGTGAAAGGTTCTCACTTTAATATGCCTGAGCTCAGAACTGAGATTAGACTGTCGCAGGTTCAGAAACTGGCAATTACACAGACTCTCCGCCAGCAGCTTGAGATACTGCAGATGCCTTCGCTTGAGCTGGATGGCCTTATTGCTGTCGAGTTATCGGAGAATCCACTGCTGGAGGAGGAAGAGAACACTCCCGACAAAGCAGAGGAAGAGACGGAAAAGGAGTCTTCCGATGATGAACTTGAGCGGGAAGACTCAAAGGAAGAGGATCCCCTTGATATCCTGAAGGAAATAGATGAAAGCATCGGCACGGCTCCTTCCTCAAAATTCCGCGAGGAAGAGCAGTGGCATCCTGAGGCTGCCAATCCTGAGACTCTCAGCGAATTTCTTCTTTCGCAACTGGACAGCCTTGAGATTTCAGAGGATGTGGAGAATGCCGCCGTGTATGTGATCTACTCCCTTGACAGGAACGGTCTTCTTTCCCTTGACCACGAGGAACTTCAAATTGGCTGGGACGGCCCGGAAGATGTTCTTTTCAGAGCTGTCAGTACCGTTCAGAAATTTGACCCTCCGGGTGTGGCCCAGGATTCAGCAAGAAAGGTTCTTCTTTTTCAACTTATTCAGAAAAATGGAGAATCTTCCAGGGGCACTCTGGAGTACCGTGTAATAGACCAGTGTTTTAATGAGCTTGCGGAAAGGCACATTCTTTCCATTGCAGGGATACTCGGCGTAACCCCTCATGAGGTTGAAATCGCAATAGAAAAGATCAGGGAACTCAATCCCTGGCCCGGAGCTGAATTTGCGGGAAGTACAGGCACAGTGGTTATTCCGGATATCATAATTGAAAAGCATAACGGGAAATTCATGGTGTTCCTGAACGATAATCGGTTTCCACACCTCGCTATAAGCAATCGGAATCGCAGGATACTTGAATCACCTTCCACCGGAGCTGTTGAAAAAGACTATGTGAAGAAGAAATTCAAGAGAGCCAGCTGGTTCATCAAGGCGATAAAACAACGGCAGGAAACCGTGAAGAAGATAGCATACTTCATCGTGGAAACTCAGCGGGAGTTTCTGCTTCACGGTATGGAATCCCTGAGGCCTCTGACCCTTCAGGAAGCAGCAGAGGCTCTTGGCTTCAACCAGTCAACTATCAGCAGGGCAATCAACGGCAAGTATGTTCAGTCACCTCAGGGAATTCACGAGATGCGTTACTATTTCTGCCGGGGAAGTGCCGATGCTTCGGTTACCGCAATTTCCGTGAAGGAGGAGATCAGGAGAACCATTGACAGTGAAGACAAATTAAAACCTTTCAGTGACGAGAGAATTGCAGATATGCTGAACAGCAGCGGAACAATAATAAAGAGACGAACGGTGGCTAACTACCGCAAACAGATGAACATACCGGACGCCAGGAAAAGAAGGCGTTTCTAGGAGGTTTCGGTGAGCAAAGATATCTTCAAGGGTTACAGAGAAGCAACCAGAGAAATGATGGAGAAGTTCGGGATCAGCGTCTGGGATGATGTCGTTCTCACAGCAGGGCCAAACACCTTTGAAGGAGTTGTTCTTCCCAGAAGTGAAACTGCCGACGCCGACCACATTGTTATCAAACTGGCCACAGGATACAACATAGGTATTTCAGCTTCAAAAGTAACCGGTGTAAAAATACTTGGATCCAGGGAGGCCGTTTACCAGATAGCAGAGCAGGAATTCCCGTTTGACCCTTCACACCCCAATGTAACATTGCTGGGCACAGGCGGCACCATTGCCAGTCGTCTGGATTACAAGACCGGTGCTGTTATTCCGGCTTTTTCGCCGGGAGAGCTTTACGGAGCTGTGCCGGAGCTTGCGGATATATGCAATCTTGAAACCGAAAAACTTTTCGGAATATTCAGTGAGGATATGGGGCCGAAGCAATACATCACTCTGGCAAAGGCCATAGAGAAGGAAATTGAGAAGGGTGTTGCAGGAATAATGATCGGTCATGGCACAGATACCCTGAGCCACACCGCAGCCGCCCTTACCTACATGTGTCAGGATCTTCCTGTGCCTGTGGTTCTTGTCGGCAGCCAGCGATCAAGTGACCGTCCCTCCAGTGACGCTGCTCTGAATCTGATTCACGCAGCAAGAACCGCCGCTTATTTTGACGCCGCGGAGGTTGTAGTCTGCATGTTCGGTCCCACCAGCGATCAGTACGGTCTTCTGCACAGAGGTCCTCAGGTAAGAAAAATGCACTCAAGCTACAGGAGTACTTTCAGGACAATTGGCGACAGACCCCTCGCAATGGTTGACAGAGAGAGTTTTACCTTCCTGAAGAAAGACTACATAAAGAGAGATCCCGGTCGCAAGCCCAGCATACGCCCCGTGTTTGATGACAGGGTGGGCATGGTTTATTACTATCCCAACATGAAAGCCGACATGATAGATTCCATGGTGGAGAACGGCTACAGGGGGATTATCATTGCGGGAACAGGTCTTGGCCATGTGAACAAAGCGCTTTACGAACCCATCCGCAGAGCCACAGAAGCCGGCGTTCAAGTCTTTATGACAGTGCAGACCCTCTGGGGCTTTACACAGATGTATGTATATGACACGGGAAGACTTCTTATGCAGAGGGGCGTTGTACCGCTGGGCAACATGCTTCCCGAGGCTGCCTACATCAAACTTGGCTGGGCAATGGGCGTTACCGATGATCCCGAAGAAGTTAAACGCATCATGCTCACACCAGTTGGCGGTGACATCACTGAAAGTGAGCCACCTGACGGCTACATTATTCTTCAGGGCGGAGTACCGGAAGTTAAAGATATTTTCAAGGGAATAAACCGATAGGGGCCATCGGGCCACTTGACAAAAAACGCTTGTAATATATTGGTACGCATGGGGGTATCTGAAACGCAAGAAGGCGGGCAGTAAATATGAAAATTGAAGCTGTTGATCTCAAGTTTCCAGAGGGATGCAACATCATTCTGGGGCAGTCGCATTTCATCAAGACAGTTGAAGATCTGTATGAGGCGGTATCAGGTACAATTCCGGGCAGTGCTTTTGGTCTGGCGTTCAGCGAAGCCTCCGGTCCCTGTCTTATCCGGAGTGACGGCAATGATCTTGAACTGAAGAAAATTGCCGAGGAAAACCTCATTGCAATCTCCTCCGGACACTGTTTCATTATCGTACTGGGCGAAGCTTTTCCAATTCAGATACTGAATAGAATCAAGGCTGTTCCGGAGGTTTGCAACATCTTCTGTGCCACTGCTAATCCAGTTCAGGTTCTTGTTGCCAGAACCGGGCAGGGTGGAGGTATTCTGGGAGTTGTTGACGGAGAATCTCCCACTGCCGTTGAGTGCGAAGAGGATGTCAGCGCAAGAATTGAACTCTTAAAAAGATTTGGCTACAAACGCTGACAGGATTGTTTTGTGCAGAGTATCGGCCAATTTGATTTAAAGGAGGAAAGAAATGATTGAGAAAACGATTATCGCTTCCCACGGGGATATTGAGAAATTCAACGGCGGAGAAGTTGGCAGATCCCCATGGAAAAGGATTACACAGGAGAGAATAAACGCCTTCGCGGACGCAACAGATGACCATCAGTGGATTCATACAGACAAGGAAAAAGCTGCGGCTTCGCCATTCGGATCTACCATCGCCCACGGTTTTCTTACCGTTTCACTGCTCCCGTCTCTTCTTGATGAAATAATTGAGGTGCGCAATTCTGAAATGACAGTTAACTACGCTGTGGAGAATCTCAGGTTTGGCACTGCTGTTGTTGTTGACAGCGAAGTACGGCTGATTCTGTCTGTTAACGACATACGCAATCTCAGAGGTATTACCAGAGTAACTCTCGGTGTTGAAATGGAGATAAAGGGAGAAAAACGACCGGCATACAAAGGCAGCATTGTACTGCTTTACCATTTCAAACAGTAAAACTTCCACTGTGGTATTGAGACTATGGTCTAATAAGAGTATAGTCTCAATAGACTGTGTTGTGAATGGCATGTCGTGACAGTTAATCCTGAAGATTGAATATTCTTGTCATTGGAATTATTGAGGTGGCTGAACGGCTCTTCGAATGGTTTCATCAAATGAAAGTTTCGGTTTCCAGCCGGTGATCCGCTCAACCTCATGCTGCAGATTCACCCAGCCGGGAGCTGTGAGTTCACGGACTTTCTCCCTTTCAACCATAGGGCAGGATCCTGTTATGCTGGCGGTTATCTCAGCAAGGAGCCCTATACCGCGAACAGCAATAGCGGGCAAGTGGATTTTCAGAATTTTTCTGCCCATTGCTTTTTCCATAGCCTCGTGAAAACGATTCCATGTAATCAGCTCGGGATATGAGGGTTGAAGTGTTTTTCCTTCAGCCTCCGGGCAATTGACAAGCCCTGCCATGAAATCCGCCAGATCGGAAACAGAGATTATGCAGAATCCGATTTCCCCGTCCGCTACTACAGCTGAAATTCCTCTTCGAGCCCACAGAAAAAATGACGCCATTGCCTTGTCTCCGTGACCAATGGCGGCAGGCGGACGAACAATAATGTGCCTTGGAAATCCGGTAACCACCTGTTCTCCAAGCAGCTTGCTTCGACCATAGGAAGTGATTGGACCTGTTCCCAGAGGGCCTGCCGCGGCCTGGCTTGAAGTAAGAATGAACAGAGCCTCTGAGCATTGAGTCTTTGCGGCATTTACGATTGCCGCAGTCGCTCCTGCGTTGACTCTGTCAAAGTCTTCCCCGGAACGGGCCTTTACCGCGCCAGCTACATGGAAGATAACCTCAACACCGCTCAAGTGCCGGGAAACATCAGCCTCTGATAAGAGATCAACATCAACTATTCCGCAGTCGTCAGGAATCAGACTTCTGTTTGAAGTTGGTCTCACAGCGGCAATTACGGAGTGCCCATCTTCAATCAGTCTTCGGGCAAGAAACCTTCCCACAAAGCCTGACGCACCTGTTAAAAAGACCTTCATAACCCCCCCCATTCATTCAGAAGGGGGAATATGCAGATTCCCGTTTGTTTTAGAAAGGTTTGTGTTTTAGATTCATGTAACATTTTACATTAACCAAACAATACTGCTGGTTCCAGCCAGAGAAAATCAACGGGTGATTCCATGGACATATTCCAGAAGTGTTTTGATTACGACAGGCCTGAAAAAGTTAAGGCTATGGGGCTTTATCCATATTTTGTTCCGCTTCAGGGGCATGTCGGTGCCGAGATGGAAATTGCAGGGCACGGTCTTATCATGCTGGGTTCCAATAACTATCTCGGGCTTACTGACAATCCCTATGTTATGGAAAAGTCGCGTGAGGCTATTACCAAATACGGTACTGGATGCACTGGCAGCAGATTCCTTAACGGCACTCTGGATATTCACCTGGAGCTTGAGGACAGGCTGACAAAGTTCCTGCAGAAAGAAGCATGTCTTACTTTCAGTACGGGATTCCAGGCGAACCTGGGAACAATCGCAACTCTGGGATTAAGAGGAGACATTCTCTATCTCGACAGAAAAAACCACGCCTCTATTATTGATGGTGCAAGGCTCGGCTATGCTAAGGTTGTTAAATACAAGCACAATGACATGGATCACCTGAGACATATTCTGGAAAAGCATCCGGGTGAGTCCGGTATGATTATTACTGATGGTGTGTTCAGCATGGAAGGTGACCTGGCGGATATTAATGGTCTTGCTGATCTTGCCGAGGAATTCGGAGTCCGTCTTCTTGTGGATGATGCCCACGGAGTTGGTGCTATGGGACCAACAGGTATGGGTACCGCAGAGCACCAGGGCTGTCATGACAGAGTTGATATGACAGTTGGTACTTTCAGCAAGTCTTTCGCCTGCATCGGGGGATTCGCCGCAGGATCCGCCAGCGTAATCAGCTATCTTCGTCATAACGCCAGAACAAACATTTTCAGCGCCAGTCTTCCACCGGCAGCTGTTGCTACTGTGATTGCCGCTCTTGATATCATAGAGAAAGAGCCTGAGCTTCTTGTCAGGGTTCATCGTGCCGCCGAGAGATGCCGTAACGGTCTTTCTTCCATGGGATTTGATATTGGTCAGAGTGAAGCACCGATTATTCCGGTGTTTGTCGGCGACGATCTGGACTGTTTCAGAGTCTGGAAAGATATGTTTGACAATGGTGTATTCACCAACCCAGTTGTATCTCCCGCTGTTGAGCCGGGAGGCGCCATTCTTCGAACAAGCTTCATGGCGAGCCACACTGATGATATGATTGATCGTGCTCTCGAAGTGTTTGAAAAGGTCGGGCGCAGGCATAATCTGATTGGCGGGTAGCATGAAGTACTCAATCGAGAAAGTGAACAGCCGCAAAACCGGCAAAGAATTCCTCATGCTTCCGTTTAGAATTAACGCGGATGATCCCCACTGGGTTCCACCTCTGTTAATGAATGTTCGGCAGCTCATGGACAGAAAGCATCCATTTCATGAGCACGCGGATGTAGAGTTCTACGTCGCCAGAGACATCAGCAACAAAGTAGTGGGCAGGATAAGCGCCTGTGTAAACAGAACTCACAACGAATACCACAATGAGAAAACCGGTTTCTTCGGCTTTCTTGAGTGTGAAAATGACAATGAGCTTGCAGCTCTTTTACTTGCTACCGCCGAAAACTATGTAAAAGAAAAAGGTATGAAAAGCATTCGCGGTCCGTTCAATCTTTCAACCAATGAGGAATGCGGTCTGCTTGTTGAAGGGTTTGATACCGACCCAAGACTCATGATGACTCATAATCCGAAATGGCTGGGAGGGCTTGTGGAAGCAGCGGGCTACAGCAAGCTCATGGATCTTCTTGCCTACTGGCTTGACGGTGACAGCGATAAATTTGAAAAGCTTCTCCGGATAGCGAAGATGGTGGAGAGAAGAGGAAACTGGACTGTAAGAGGAATCAACCTCAAGGATCTTGAGAACGATATGCGTAAGATCATGGCTGTTTACAACGAGTGCTGGGGAGAAAACTGGGGTTTTGTACCTGAGTCCCCCAGGGAATTTACCGCAATGGTGGATGAACTGAAGATGCTCATTACCTCCGAGTTAACCCCCATGGTTGAACTTGACGGTGAACTGGTCGCATTCGGCGTGGCTCTTCCCGATGCCAACATAGCGTTCAAGAAAGGCAGAGGCAGGGCTTTGCCAACGATTCTCGCATTGAAAGTTCCTCCGTTCAAAGTAAAAATTGACAGGGTAAGAGTGCTGCTGATGGGAGTAAAGAAAAAATACAGGAACAGAGGACTTGAAGCACTCGTTATCGACAGAATCATAAAAAACAGTAAAAAAATGGGGATGGGCCGCGGAGAGCTTTCCTGGGTGCTTGAAAACAACCGGGAGATGAGAGCTATTCTGGAAAAACAGATGAACGCCGACCTTTACAAGCGATATAGAATTTATGAGAAGGAATTATAAATGACTGAAAGAGAGCTTGTTGATCTATATATTAAATTTTTTGAGAGCAAAGATCACACAAGAATTTCAGGCGCTTCAATAATACCGGAGAATGATTCAACCATTCTGTTTACTCCGGCCGGTATGCAGCCTCTGGTTCCTTACCTGCTTGGTGAAAAGCATCCACAGGGCAAAAGACTTGTAGATGTTCAGAAGTGTATACGAACAGGCGATATTGAAGAGGTGGGAGATGCCACGCA
>JAUVIS010000094.1 GCA_030592635.1 Candidatus Fermentibacteraceae bacterium
CGTGATTTTCAGAGGACCCGGCCTCTCTGAAAGTATTCACGACACTGACCCCGGCCTTGTCGGTGAAAAACCGCTGACTGTTACTTCAACCGCTTCGGGCGCAGAGCGTGCCACTGATGTTGTAAGCACGTTTATCAGCGGAGCCTCAGCAATCCTGAAGGAAAAAACTCCCGCAAACGGATTACTTCTCAGGGGTTTTGCCCTCCATGAAGATCTTCCGACACTGACAGAGCGTTTCAGGCTGAATCCGGCCGCTGTCGCCCTTTATCCCATGTACAGAGGAGTGTCATCGCTTGCCGGGATGGAACAGTATCAATCCGACCCGGCTGATCTCGCCGGTGAAACTCGGGCGGCGGGAAAAGCGCTGAAGGACGGTAAAGACTTCGTTTTTCTCCACCACAAGTACACTGACAGCTCCGGCGAGGATGGCGACCACGAAAGAAAAGTAGCTGAAATTGAGAAATTTGACAGAGCTGTTCCGGGGCTTCTTGATTGCGGTTTTGATGTTATCTGCATAACCGGTGATCATTCAACGCCCTGTCCCATGAAGCTTCACAGCTGGCATCCGGTTCCTGTTCTGATCCATGGCGGACCGCAGAGAACAGGCTGGAGCGCGCGGTTCACAGAGAGAGAGGCCGCAGCAGGCGCTCTGGGTACTTTCCAGGGGCATGAACTGATGTCTCTTCTTCTGGCCGCGGCAGGAAGACTGGCAAAGTTCGGTGCCTGAGAGTAGTCACAAGGCACTTGTCTGTCTTTCGGGCGGTGTGGACTCCACAGCCGCCCTTCTTCGTTGCAGCCGTCAGTTTGCCAGAGTCAGAGCAGTTTATGTGGATACTGCCGGAAAGGATGCCCCGGAGCAGGCAGGGGAATCCTGTGAAAAGCTCGGAATTGAACTTACAGTGGCAGACGCGGTGGATGTATTCAACAAAGAAATCAGGGATTTTTCCCGGAGGGTCTACAGCAGGGGCCGGACTCCCAACCCGTGTGCTCTCTGCAACGCGAAAGTAAAACTTGCCGTTCCATTCTCCATGCTGCAGACAAATGAACTTCTGGTCACAGGACACTACGCGAAGTATGAAAGCGGTATTCTCAAAAGGGGCAGCGATCCGTCAAAGGATCAGTCTTACTTTCTATCGCTGGTGCCACGGAAGATTCTTGATCGCTGCTGCTTTCCTCTGGCGGAAAGTATGAAAGCCGATGCAAGAGAAGAAGTACTGAAAGAAGGTCTTCCGTTCATAACCAGGGAAAGCCAGGATCTCTGCTTTCAGCGGGGCATAACGGGTATTCCAGGTAATATTGTGAACACCGATGGAAAAATTATCGGCAGGCACAACGGTCTTGACGGATACACGCCGGGACAGAGGAAGGGGCTTGGAGCTCACAGCGGCAGGAAATTCGTGATCGAGCTGGATCCGCAGCATAACAGACTCATAATCGGGGATGAGAAGAACCTTTACAGCGAACACTGTATTCTCAATAATATCAACTGGCTGAAGAAGCCGGGTGAAAACAGATTCAGCTGCCTGGTTCAGATCCGTTACCGGAAACCTGCCACACTGTCGGATGTCACTTTGAGTGAAGATGGATGGAGCGCGGAAATTGAATTTCACGATCCTCAGAAGGCTGTAGCTCCGGGGCAGGTTGGTGCTATGTTTCAAGCAGACAATGTACTTGGCGGGGGCATCATCGATAGATACGAAGGAGACTTAAAATGCCTAACAGAATAAAGGAAGAGATAGAGAGGCTCAAGGGTGAGCGCGGAGCTATTATTCTTGCGCACAGCTATCAGCCGGGTGTCATACAGGATATAGCTGATTTTGTTGGGGATTCTCTTGAACTGTCAAGAATCGCAGCGGGGGAATCCGCAGAACTTGTGATATTCTGTGGCGTTAAGTTTATGGCTGAGACCGCGAAGCTTCTTTCTCCGGACAGCACAGTTGTACTTGCCGCCCCGGATGCGGACTGCTCACTCGCCGCGTGTATGAGCGGTGCGGATCTCAGGGAGATGAAGAAGAGGTATCCCGGCGCGAAAGCGGTTACATATGTAAATTCCACCATTGACCTCAAAGCTGAATCATGGGCTTGCTGTACCAGCGCCAATTCAGTTGAAGTTGTTGAAGCAGTTCCATCTGATGAAGTGATCTTCGGACCTGACAGGAACCTGGGTACCTGGGTCGCAGAGAACACCGGCAGGAAAATGCACATCTGGCCCGGTGGCTGTCATGCCCACAGCGGTGCTGATATTCGTGATCTCCGAGAAAAAAAGGCAGAGTGGCCTGACGCGGAGGTTCTGGTTCATCCGGAATCCCCATCTGTATTCCTGTGGGAAGCGGATGCGGTTCTGGGAACAGGTGGAATGATCCGACATGTGGAGGGATCCAGAGCTGAGAGATTCATTATCGGCACAGAGGAGGGCATGATTTACCGTCTGGAAACCCTATTTCCTGACAGGAAATTTGTTGCAGCGGGAAATATAGTCTGTGATGACATGGGCTTTACAACCCCTGAACTCGTACTGAAAGCTCTTGAGTCACAGGACAGCGGGATTGAGATTCCCGCTGAGCTTGCAGAGAAAGCCGCAGCGGCAGTGCGAAGAATGACTGAAATAGGTTAGAGGCATGCTTAAAGCTGCTATTACACAGGTCTGGTATGACAATGATCCTGATATTCACGGGTCATACGGTCCATTTATGTATGGGCTGAATCACTGCTACCCGGCGTTGTTTGATCAGCTCGGTATTCTTCCCTTCGCGGTTCTTCCGGTAGAAAACACTTTACCTTATGATGTTCTTAAAGGCTTTGACATGCTTGTTCTCACTGGAGGGGGCGATCCTTCCCCATCGCTGTTCGGCAGGAAGGATCAGGGCAGCAGGAATCCACGCCCTTACCGCTCTTCCTGGGATATAAAGCTTTACCATGCGGCCAGAGAGCTTGACATTCCTGTCCTTGGCATCTGTCTTGGCATACAGGTTATTGGTATTGCCCATGGAACTGCCCTGATACAGGATATTGAATCGTCAGTAGAGACAGCTGATTTTCATGATGGCTCAGCCAGAGAACCGGTTCTGCATCCTGTCACACTTTTCCCCGGAACCAGGCTTCATTCTCTTTTAGGCGATGAAATCAGTGTATCGTCGTTTCACCACCAGGTTCTTGAGAAGGTTCCTCCCGGCTTTGTGATTTCTGCTGAGAGCAGTGACGGATTGATTGAAGGCATTGAAAGCGAGGATGGAAGGGTGATAGGGATTCAGTGGCACCCGGAGAGAGACAGCACAGGTCTGCCCATCCTTGAATACATGATGCGAATTGCCGGGAAAGCATGATATACCGGTGTCTTCCGCAGACGGTCAGCAGAATATGGGGCTCTCTTCCTCCTGAGAGAAAAGGAGAGGAGCCTGTTGGGGAGATATGGTGGTTCTTCAGCGGCACTGTTCTGGAAGATGACAGTGGGAATCGCAGGAAAGCCGATGAATTTTTTCCACTGAACTCATTTCCACTGATTATAAAGACACTTCACGCAGCGAGAGATTTATCAGTTCAGGTGCATCCCGGCAAAGACAGGACCATGCCTGTGAAGGACGAATCATGGGTGGTTCTGCAAGGCAGTGGTAGAATTATGCATGGAGCAGTTGGCGGAACAACGCCGCTTCAGTTCAAAAACGCCGTTGAGGATGGATCGGTAGAGAGCATTCTACAGTACATAAACGGGGAACCCGGAGTCTTCGTTCATCTCCCCGCGGGCACTATTCATGCTCTTGGCGCAGGGCTCACTGTACTGGAAGTTCAACTCAACTGCACTGTTACTTATCGTCTGTGGGACTATGCCAGAAAAGACATAAACGGGAATCAGCGGGAGCTTCATGTAGAACAGGGGCTTTCGGCAATAAACTGGGAAACTATGGGGAGAGCCACTGAAGTATCAGGGAATTACCTTAATGCCGGCTCCTACTGCATGCGTAAAACCGGATCCGGTGAGATCAAGCTGAAACCGCTGGAGATTGCTTTCCTGCCTGAGCAGCGGCAGTGCTTCTTTGCAGACTCAGCAGGCGGAAGTATTTCAACAACAAGCGAATCATGGATAGTGGGGATGTAAGAATGAGTAACAACAGAATTTTTGCAGTGATAATGGCTGGAGGCAGGGGAACCCGGTTCTGGCCCGCTTCAACAAAGTCCCGTCCGAAACAGTTCATGGATCTTCTCGGTGGCGGCACCATGCTTCAGAAGACCGCAGCCAGGTTCACAAACATTTCAGGCCCGGAAGGTGTTCTTGTTGTTACCGGCGCTGACCACAGAACTATTGCTGCAAGTCAGCTTCCACTGCTTCCGCAGAGAAATCTTCTTCTTGAGCCGGCAGGCAGGAATACAGCCGCGTGTATTGGCTGGGCTGCTGAAACCCTGAGGCGAAGAGGTTCTGGCGAAAGCATTATGATAGTTGCCGCCAGTGATCACAGGATCGAGCCGGTGGACGGTTTTGAAAAAACAATAAGAAATGCCGTAATACTCGCTGAAAAGGGCTATCTTTGCACAATCGGTATCACACCGGACAATCCGGCAACAGGGTACGGCTATATACAGATCGGCGAACCAGTTCAACCGGGTAATAAAGTTAGAAGCTTCAGAGAAAAACCTGATGCGGCAACCGCAGCGGAGTACCTGAAATCAGGTGATTACCTGTGGAACTCGGGAATGTTCATCTGGAGAGTTGACAGTTTTCTGGAAGAATTCAAACGGTACATGCCGGAACTCTACAGAGACATACAGAATCTGCCTGACACAACCACTCCATCCATGGATGAATACGGAGCTCTTGAATCCCAGTCAATCGATTACGGTGTAATGGAGAAGACTGATAAGGCCGTAGTTGTACCGGCATTGTTCCAGTGGAGCGATATAGGAGACTGGCCCGGTGCCAGAGGCGCAGGAGTTGAAAAAGGCGAGAGTCTGATTATCGACTCGGAAAACACTCTTGTCTTCGATGAGACCGGCAGGCTGACAGTTATTGTGGGACTGAACAATGTAAGCGTGGTCTCTACCGATAAGGCTGTTCTTGTTATGTCAGATTCCAGCGCGCAGAAAATAAAGGAAGTTGTCACCAGTCTGGAGCAATCCAGGCCCGAATTTATCTGATAATTACCCTGGCACCCACCGGCAGCCAGTAATAAGCCCACCTGGCTGTGAAGAAGCCCATGCGTATACACCCGTGTGAAAGGGGTTCACCCAGCAGGTACTCCACAGCAGGTGAAGCCTGATGAAGACCAATTGTTCCGGTATCCTCTATAGCCTGCCAGTAGGGCATTCTGATTCTGTAGGTGCTGGATACCGGGCTCCACCTCTTATAGAGAACTTCAAAGTCTCCGCCGGGAGTGGTATACCGGGGAGGTGTTCCGGTGGAGATCAGAGCCAGATTTGCTTCCTGCTCTCCTTCAAGGAATACAATGATCTGCTGTTCCCTGCTGATAAGCGCAAGTCTTTCACCGGATTTACCAGCACAGCCCTCCCCCTGAAAAGGAAGAAAGGTGACAATCCCGCGCAAGAGTAAAAAAGGTATCAGAAAACAGCTCAGTATACAACCCCCTTCGCAACTGCTTACTCTGCACTGATCCATCCCTGCGGTCAAGGGGCATGAGTTGACTTCAGCATCATCATGAAGCAGATTTCTCAATGATGCGCTTTTGGGCGTTTTTTATCAATACTGAATACAGTTCGAATGGAGGGTTGGTTTGAATTTCGCAAAACTTTCAATTTCCGTGGTGGCCGGGCTTCTTGCAATTGCTGCCTGTTCATCTCCCGCAGTTACCGGTATTAAGGTTCATATACAGAACAGTGAGTATCAGGAAGCCATTCATCTTGCTGACAGCGTAATTGCCAACGGCGAGGGATCCAATCCGGAAGTCTGGTACTGGAAGGCCAGAGCTTACAGCATGATGCGTGTCTGGGATGAAGCTGCCGTCTCTTTCGTGCAGGCTTACGAACTGGATCCTCTTATGGCTGCAAACATGGCAATCTACTGGCCCGCATTTTACAATACCGCTGCCGGTTACATGCAAGAGGGTAGAACCGAAGATGCCATCAGCATGCTTGAAACCGGTGGAGCAATTGTTCCGGATCGCCCTGAGTTTAATCAGATGCTCGGTGATATTGCTCTTGGTGAAAACGATTACGATGAAGCAATTTCTCGATTCGAAGCGTCTATTGAGCTTGCAATTGCTAAGATGGGTATCATTCAGACGAACATTGCGGAGTCTCAGGATCCTGCATGGATTGAGCAGCTCAATACTGAATTTGACGGCATGATTCACAGTGTTGCTCTTTCAACCTACAATATCGGCGCGATACTGAAGAATCTTTACATGAACAGCGAAAATGAAGAAGAAGCGGCGGATTACTGGACAGAGGCTGTCGCCGTCTATGCAAGAGGGATTGATATTGATCCTTCCAGCGCTGATCTTATGACCGGGCTGGCTGAATTCTATATTCTTTCCGAGCAGTACGACGAAGCTCTTGCTGTATATGATGATGCTCTTATCGCCATTGATTCCGGTGTTGAAGAGGGTTGGATTGATGAGGAAGATGCTGCTGATATGAAGGCTGGAGTTCTTCTTACAAGGGGATTTACTTTCATTGAGATGGAAAGATTTGACGAGGGTATTGCAGCACTTGAGCAGTGCAGAGCCCAGATGGGTAACACCTACCAGGTACTCGCAATGATCGGCCATGCCAACTTCATAATGGAGCAGTACGATGAGTCCATTGTAGTAATGGAGCAGCTCACTGTGATGGACGGCCTGACAAACGATGAATACGCCAATGCCTGGTACATGATGTACGCGAACTACATCCGCCTTGAGGAAGACTCTGATGCTCTTCAGGCATTGCTGACTGCTATTCAGTACGATGGCGACAACGCGGACTACTACGAGTATCTCGCTCAGACTTACAGCACCCTTGGCCGTAACAATCAGGCCATGGAAGCTATGCGCAAGGCTCAGAGTCTGCGCTAGCACCGTAATTCGTTCAGCGTATTGGATTGTTTCCGAAAGAGCCCGCAGAAACGCGGGCTCTTTCTGTATTGTCTTAGGAGCGCGTCCGAGAATGAAGCATCGGCATAAAGGTTTCACAATCGGCTATAATCCTCGTAGATTTTTGTCAAATAGCGGTGCTATTCTCCTCAAATCTCCAAGAATTCTAACTCGACCGTGAAGCCTTTCTACTCAATGCCTATTGTCAGTCACGCTCCTAGCGTATTTTTCAACAGATGTTTAAGAAGAAATAGTCTGGCGGAACAATTGTTGTTTCATTGACAGATGATGCTTTTCTGGAGTATCTTCAATTCTGGAAGCAAAATTTGATTCGAGGTCACAGATTATCTGCTCCTGGAGCTGAATGGGAGATTCGCTGTTATGTCATATTCAAGGGCACTTTTTTCTTTAATTGCAGTCGTTCTTATGGTCTTTGGATGCGGAAGTGATCCTACTGGAGGAGGATTAATACCGGATGAGCACACTCTGGGCTGGGGCCGTAACCTTGCAAACGCTGTTCGTGATACCGAGTTCCCCGATGGAGAGCTTTTCATGGCATCATGCGTTGACCTGAACGACGAGGGAAAGCCTGAGACCGGTTTCCCCTGGATGTTTTACTACGCCGAACCCTCGGATTCCACCAATGTACTGATTGTGCTGGTTCAGTATATAGGAACCACTAACTGTATCTGGGAGGATTCAACGTCTGTACCCCTCGGCGGACTGCCTGACTATGACGATGCCGCCCCCTGGCTGGACGCAGCCAGAGATTCAATGGGTACGGCTTACAGCGACTGGGAGGAATACGCCCTGGTGGTAAAGGGCAACGATTACCCTGAGTTTCCCGTGGTTCTCAATGTTGCCGTGCTGCAGTTCATGTCTCCCGATACCACGAGTCAGCTCAGTGCAATACTTGATTCAGACAACAACAATGTGTTGGGTCTCATAGAGTACTGAACCAATTTGC
>JAUVIS010000043.1 GCA_030592635.1 Candidatus Fermentibacteraceae bacterium
TGACTGGAACTTCATACTTACCGAACTGAATCTGCTCAGACACGATCATCTGATTGCGGGAATTGCTGAGACTTCGGGGAAGCTTATTATGGCAGTGTCCCTGATGTGGGGCGCTGTTATTCTCGTTAAGCAGTTCAGGAAATTGAAAAAAGTTTGAGAATCATCGTCGCTGCTCCGGCAGCACTGATCGGTACAAAAAATGATCCGCCCTGATCCTGGAAAGACCAGAGCAGACCACAAGGACGCGCGGATGGAGTTTTTCACTCCACTATTTCGACTTTTCCAGCGCCGGAGATATGCTTGTGTACCAGGGGTGGATTACCATGGCAGACAACTTTACCCGCACCGGAAATCTTTACAGTAATTTCTTCTGTGGCATGCACCGTTGTTTTTGCCGCGCCTGACAGTTTGATTTTAATCTTTTCAGAAATCAGCCCCCGTGCGTCAAGATTTCCGGCACCGGAGAATCTGACCTCTGTTTTTCTGCTCTTCCCCGAGGCTGTTACTTTGCTGGCACCGCTGCCTCTGATCAGAAGATCATCTGTGTCGATACCTGAAATGTCTGCCTTTGTGGCACCATTCAACCTCAAACTCTTGATATCCTGCATTCCGATCTGAAGTCTGATACCAATTTTTGAGGAAACCGAATGGGCGAAGGAGACGGAAAGTTCTTCCTTGTCTACTGCTATTTTCACTGATTCAAGAAGGTTGTCATCAGTTGTAACGGTCAGTAGCTGTGGCTGACCGCAGATTATGTCAACCTTGATCGCGCCGGATACCTTCACTTTATTAAATGGCTTCACATCAACAGTCTCGCTCTTTTCCACACCACTTCCCTTTTTCCTGTTACTGAACAGTATCCCGAAAAAGGAGAGAAATGGAACGGTGACAAGCACTAAAATGAGTGCAATGCCAATGACCAGCAGGGCTCCGGTAAGAGCTGCGCCCACCACAGGAAGAACAACAGCCATCACGAGAGCAACTACGGCGACAGCGAAGATTACCGCCCCCACTGCAATGATTGCGCGGAGAACAGGGTTCTCTATCTCGTGATTAAAGAAATACAGGTTCATTATCTTCCGCCAGTTGTTCCACCTGTTGTTCCGCCGGTTGTTCCGGTGCGCCCGCCGCTGCTTGAAGAAGATCCGGTTCTGCCGGCATCACCGCTGTTGGCTCCCATACTGGTAACTCTGTTCCTCAGTGAGGCAATCTCACCTTCGAGGCCATTGATCTCACTTTTCAAGCTGTCTATTGAAAGACCCTGGGTCTCAAGAAGACCGGTCATCTCCACCACAAGGGAATCGTTGAGTGCTGTAAGTTCCTCTATGACAGAATCTGTTCTGGCTGTGATATTCGCGAGATCCTCCTCAAAGGTCTCCATGTTAAAGTCGGGCATATCCGGCAGCTCTACTGTTCCCGAGCTGATCTGATCCTCAAGGTCATTGAGTCTTCCAGTCAACTCCTCGTTGTTCTGGACAACTTCCTGGATCTCGCCGGAAATGCTGTCAACCTGACCCTGTACTTCCGCGGCTACTTCGCCGACACCAGGCATCTCGCAGGCGCCGAACAGAATAACCAGACCGAATCCCAGCAATAATACTCTCTTCATAGTCAGTCCTCTTTTCCAGTTGAATTTTCACTGAAGACTTCAGCCGTATAGGCAAGTATTTCAGTTCCTTTTTCAAGGTATGCCTCAGGTTGAAGCCCCGCTTTCATACATGTATGAGCAAGAAATGTCTCTCTGTCCCATCCCTCCGCTGATGCCACCTGGGGTAAAAGTGTACCGGCCCTGTGGCCTCTCCTTATGTAAAGCCCGTGGGTTCCGGGCACAACATCGTCCGCGTCAATTCTTTCCATTGGTGAAAGAACAGAAATCTCTATGCTCAATCTGTTAACCTCGCCGGGTGAAACCGGGATAAATCGTGGATCAGCAACTGCGGCCTCTCCTGCCATTGCCCTGACTGTGGCGCCGAGGGTACCAAGGCCCGCGAAATGCCCGATGCAACCTCTGAGCCTGCTGTTGACCTTGAGAGTGACGAAGGCGCCACCGGCTCTGTTGCAGACATCCTCATCCGGCACTTCAGGGAGAGCTGTACCGCCCGCCGCTGCCTGAACGGATCTTCTGGCGAGATCCAGCAGTATCTTCTTCTCGCTTTCGTTCATCCGGTTACCATTCCCGAAAAGTAGCCCACAACTTCTTCTGTTCCAGCTCCTGCGTCGGCGGATGTTGAGTAGTGAAGCTCCACCGCCTTTTTCGCTTTCCTGAGCACTGCCACATGAAGCAGTGTTCGAATGGCTGATCTTCCGCAGGCTTCAATACTGTCTGTAATTCTTTCCGGGGAAAGAGCAAGAAAAGCATCTATTGTCTGTCTGTCCAGTTTTTCAGCTGTCGCAAGGGGATAAAAATGAGAAAGATCACTGGAGGCAACAATGAAAGCATCGGGAGCATATTTCTGAATCAGCCAGGCAGTCCTTCGGCAATCCGGCTCAATACCGAGAATAACGGGTACAATCTCGGCGTCAGGCCATCTGACCTGAATGAATGGAACCATAACCTCAAAGCTGTGCTCCGGAAAAACAATGGTTTCCATTTCAGAAGCCATACCGCTTGTAACTGCTCTGTTAATCGGACACATTCCCAGAGGTGTTTCCGCGAAATCGGCATCGAACACTGTTTCGCCTCTAAAGGGAAATCTGTGACTGGGAGCAAGAATCACAACGGTGGAAACGCTGTCCGGTGCGCTTGCAAACCCGTAACCGGCGGTTTTCCCCGAATAGATGTATCCCGCATGGGGAACCACCATACCAACAGCGTTTTCCAGAGGTTCACAGCGGTTATCAAGGAGCTGTCGAATCTTCATTTCGAGGATGACAGAATCAGCGGGATAGAATGATCCGGCAAAGGCGGGTTTCAGAATATCAGCCAAGCATATCCTCCATACCGTACAGACCCGGAGGTTTTCCCGCGATAAACTGGGCGGCCCGAACAGCCCCCAGGGCAAAAACCTTCCTGTCGGTGGCGATATGGCTGATGGTCAGCCTTTCTCCTTCCCCGAGGAAATACAGGTGATGTTCACCAATCACATCTCCGCCCCGAACTGCATGAACTCCCACCGTGCCGGACTCTCTCTCTCCGGTGTTGCCGTGTCTTCCGTATACTTTTTCTCCATCCCATTTATTCAAAAGGGACAGAGCAGTACCACTGGGGCTGTCTTTCTTCTTTCCGTGATGAAACTCAATCAGTTCTCTGTCGAAACTGTCGCCAAGCATACCTGAGGCTGTTTCCATTAGTTTACCAAGCACATGAATTCCAACGCTCATATTGGATGAGTAGAAAACAGGCCGCTTTGCTGCCCATTTTTCAAGCATTCCTCTCTCATCTTCACCAAGACCGGTAGTTCCGGAAACAAGAGCGGCATCTGATCCTGCAATAAGGGTGTTCAGGTTTTTCCATGCTGACGGAAGGGAAAAATCAACTACCACCTCCACCAGAGGATTCAATATGAGTTCATCCCCTGTATCAAAGGTCTGAACCAGATCAAGTCTGCCGGATGCCTCTTCAGCTGCAAGCCTGCCCATTCTTCCATCTGCTCCGAAAATTGCGACTCTTCTCATATAAGCTCCATGTGTTCAAGAACTCCCTTCAGAATGTGGGTACTCTCTTCTCTGAGAGGTACCAGGGGTTCTCTCGGCATATCAGAGGTAATGACATCCATAAGTTGAAGCGCCTTTTTCGCCGGAGACGGGTTGCTCTCTATGAAAAGAACTTTGAAGAGCGGGTAAAGAGTATCGTGAAGCTCTCTTGCCTCTGAAACTTCCCCGTTTAATCCCAGCTGGATCATTCTGCTTACCGGAGCGGGCGCAACATTGGAAGTAACGGAAACCACTCCGGCCCCCCCCATGAATACCTGAGACAGACACAGGTGGTCATCGCCGCTCATGTATGCCATGCCGGACATGGCACGGAGCCTGGTAACCCGCTCAACACTGCCGGCGGCATCCTTCACACCGATAATGTTTGGGTGTTCACCAAGTCTGGCAATAGTTTCCACACTCATATCCGTGCCGGTTCTGCCAGGAACATTGTAGATAATCACAGGTTTTCTGCTGGCATCGGCCACTGCGGTGTAATGGGCAATCTGCCCCTGGGCTGTGGGTTTGTTGTAGTAGGGAGTAATTATCAGTACAGAATCAATACCGGTATCGCACACCGTTTCAGTAAAACTCACTGTGGAGGCAGTCGCGTTGGTGCCGGTACCGGCGATTACAGGAACCCTGCCGTTTGACACTTCAAGGACGGTTCGAATGACCTCCAGCTTTTCTCTGTCTGACAGAGTAGCCGGTTCTCCCGTACAGCCACAGGCCAGAAGGCCCTGAACCCCTGAGGAAATCTGGAACTCCACCAGTTTCCTCAGAGATTCGTGGTCAACAAGCCCGTCCCTGAAGGGAGTAACCAGCGCGGTTACAGTGCCCTTCAGAATCATCTGCTACTCCTTCCCTGTCTTCAGGAAGGGTTTAATCAGATCAATAGGAAGGGGAAATGCTATTGTGGAGTTGTTCTCCACTGCAATGTCGGTAAGCGTCTGGAGATACCTGAGCTGGAGGGCGGATGGGTGCCTGTCAAGAATCTCTGCAGCCTCAGAAAGTTTCTGGGATGCCTGAAGCTCTGCGTCAGCGCGGATAATCTTCGCCCTGCGGTCTCTCTCGGCTTCAGCTTCTTTTGCCATCATTCTCTGCATGTCCTCGGGAAGGTCAACATGCTTGACCTCAACCGCGGAAACTTTGATACCCCAGGGATCTGTCATTCTGTCAAGAATATCCTGAAGCTTACCGTTAATTTCGTCTCTGTTTGCCAGCAGTTCGTCAAGAGTGGCCTCGCCGAGAACACTTCGCAGCGTGGTCTGGGCAAGCTGGTTGGTGGCATACATGTAATTGGTAACCTCAAGAATCGCTTTTTTGGGGTCAATAACACGGTAGTAGCTGACGGCATTCACCTTCACACTCACATTGTCCCGTGTGATTACATCCTGGGGAGGAACATCCATTGCTACAACTCGAAGGTCGACCTTCCTGAGTGAGTCTATGACGGGAAAAACTAAAATCAGCCCCGGTCCCTTGATGCCGATTACCTTGCCCAGCCGGAATACAACGCCCCTCTGATATTCCTTCAGTACTCTCAGCGAGCTGAAGATGAGAATAAAAAGTATGACTGCGGGAACACAAATTATTCCTGGCATACTAACTCCTTTCAAGCGGTTCGATTATAAGAATAATATCCTCCGGATCCACTCCTGTTACCTTTATCTCCGAACCTGTAGAAATTCTTCCGGGAACTGTCATCTTGCTCCACCACAGTTCACCCCGGACTTCAACTATCAGTCGGTTCCTGAAGCCAGCGGTCTTTCTGACAATTCCGGTTTCTCCGACCATGCCCTCGTCACCGGTCTGGTTCGGGCGCTTCTGAGCCCGCAGCCCCAGCCAGAGCAGGAAGATCGCGATGAGCAGTGCGGTTATCCCCGCTGCCCACAATGTGGTTACACCAAACACGTACATTCTATTCTATCCTCCAATCATCCGCCGACTCCACTCCCTTGATCTTCAGGATAAGGGAATTGGGATTAGTCGCGGCTGCAAGTGCTGTTTCCTCATCAATCTGTCCATCCTTGAGCAGATTGAACAGACACATGTCGAAGGTCTGCATGCCGTACTGATGCCCGCCCTGCTCCATTGTATCGTGGATAAGATGGAATTTCTCCGGGTCAGTAATGCAGTTGCCGACAGTTGCTGTATGAACCATAATCTCTGTAGCCAGAACCCTCTCTTTTCCCTCCGCGGCAGGAAGAAGCCTCTGGGAGATAACAGCCTTTAAAAGACCGCCCAGTTGAATTCGAATCTGCTTCTGCTGGTATGCGGGAAACATGTCAATAATCCTGTTAATGGTTTCGGGAGAATCGGTTGTGTGCAGAGTGCTCATGACAAGATGGCCGGTTTCAGCTCCGCTGAGGGCAATCATGGCTGTCTCGGCATCGCGCATCTCTCCTATGAGAATCACATCAGGATCCTGACGGAATACCGCTCGAAGAGCAGTTGGCCACGAGAGAGTGTCGATACCCACTTCCCTCTGGCAGATGGAGCATTTCTTATCCGGATGCAGAAATTCTATGGGATCCTCAATGGTCACGATGTGCGCTTCTCTGTTTTCGTTGATCTCATTGATCATGGCGGCTAAAGTGGTTGACTTTCCGCTTCCTGTCGCTCCTGTGACCAGAATGAGCCCTCTCTGCTCCGAACATATACCCTGAACAACATCGGGAAGACCGAGTTGATCAAGTCTGGGAATTTCAAAAGGAATCTTCCTCATCACCATGGCAGGTGTCCCGCGCTGATTAAAAATATTCACCCTGAACCGGGCTTTTCCCGCCAGACTGTAAGCCAGATCAATCTCGGAACCTGATTTAAGAAGCTCACGCTGAGCTTCATTTGTCACCTCAGCGGTAATCTGAATAATGTGCTCACTTGTCAAACTGGGAAACCCGTCCGAATGTATGATGACACCCGAGCGTCTCACGATCGGCGGCGAGCCCACTTTAAAGTGAATATCGCTTACATGCTCATCAACAAGAGCATCAAGAATTGTGTCAATGGCCTTTTTCTGCCCCATACAACCCTCCGCTTCTTATATACGATTCTACTGCCTCAGGTACAAGGTAGGAAATACTCCTGCCTTCCCGCACACGCTTTCTGAGGTTGGAAGATGCTATCCACACACCGGGAAAGTCAAAGAAATCTGCCTTCTCCAGAAAATCAGGATTTACTGAAGAAAGATCAACATCCGGACGCGTACCCACCACCACATCCGCGAGTTCAAGAATTCTCGCCGGTTGCCTCCATGTGTTAATTTCCAGAAGGCTGTCCATTCCTATAATAAAGCACGGCTTGAAGTCTCTGGTTGAAATCCGCTCCAGCATGTCCACTGTGTACGATGGAAAGTCTCTGGATTCCAGATCCGCCGCCTGAAAAGACGGATTATCCTGAATGGCCAGTTCGAGCATTCGCAGACGATGATTGAAATCTGTTATCCCGGAATTGACTTTGTGGGGAGGATTCCTGGAGGGAACAAAATAGACTTTCTCAAGGGAGTACTGTTCAAGAGCCTCCTGAGCCAGAATCAGATGACCCAGATGGGGCGGATCAAAGGTACCTCCAAGAAAGCCTTGTTTCACTGCACCTCCTGAAGCCCCCGCAGAGCTTCCTCTTCCTCATTCGAAGTGAGATCGCAGGTTTCAAGGGCTCGATTGTAGTAAGTTTTAGCTGAGTATCTATTGTCAATTGACCTGTAAAGATCACCCATGGCAATAAGCACAGCGCCCCGACAGGATATCTCTCCGTAGTTATCCATAGCATCTCTCAGGTAAAGGAGAGCGGCATCAGTGTCATGTCTGCGAATGTAGAATTTGCCTATAAACAATGCTCTCAGAGCAAGATGGTCATTTACCTCGACAAAGAGAGCTTCCGCTGAGTCCAGAAGCTGAGAGGCCGGATAAGTCTCGACAAACCGGACAATCTCTTCGCGGGCTCTTATTACCTGTGTCTGATCTCTTCTGTAGTCTCTTCTCTGCATCCACATGGTTTCCGCCAGAGCGAACTGAGCGTCATCCGCCCAGACTCCCCGTGGAAACTCATTCACCACTCTGTAGAGAAAAAACTCCGCGTCTGCCCAGAGTTTCTGCTCTCTGTCAGCCAGACCGCTGCGGTAAAGGAAATAATCAGTCTCCATGTCCCCGGGAAAACGGAACATAAGCTCGGTATAGAGAAATGATGCCTGGGGCCATCTGCCATCCTGGAAATTCCGGTCAGCAAGCTGAATAATCTGTTCCCTTTCCATGCCGGCAGTGGACGGAAATGAACCGCATCCAGTCAGGAAAACTAAAAGAGCTGTCGCAAGTCCATATTTGATCATTACAATCCTCTTGAATTTATGGTGTTACAAGGTACCTTAGTGAATCTCTCCGTGCTGCCGCGTCCATTGACGCCGAGGAGCTGAGCCCCGGTGCCGCCTGGCATGCCCGATTGTACCACATCAGAGCATCCACGGCGTTTCCTGTTGTCTCAGCCATAATTCCCAGCTGAAGCGCTGCCCTGACACGAACACCGGTGAAGCTGGAGTTCCATACTTCCAGTAGTCTTTCCCGTGCCACGGCAATATCATTCTTTACTATATCCTGTTCAGCAAGAAGCAGAAGTATCTCCATCCTTCGCTGACGGTCGGAGGAATGAAGAAGACCCATCCGGTCAAGTTCAGTCAGAACGGCCAGTTCATCCTCTCTGCGTCCTGTGGTGAACTGAAGCAGCCCTGCTCTGGCAAAGAGTGTTTCTCCCCTGAGATCGGTTCTTACCAGAGGAATTCTGTCCAGCTCCACAATATGAGATTCAGCGGCATATCTGAGAAGACTGTCCTCCGCGCCTGTACCAATTATGGAATCGGTTATTTGCGCCACCGATGCCAGGTGAACTGAAGCATACTTTCCTCTGAGAAGCCATTCTTCCTCAAAAACCTGGGTAAGACCGGGAGCTATCTCAATGGCTCTTCCGAAAGCGTTATAAGCCAGCAGGGAATCGTTGTCCCGTGCCATCTCCCATCCGAGTCTCCGCCATAACTGTCCGATAGCCAGCGAGTCACAATCACCTGGATTTCGTGAAAGATAATCAAGGGCTGTTATCGCTCTTTGTCTGTTGCCGCGGTTCCGCTCCACCTGGCTGGCCAGAACTGCCGTCTCAGCAATTCTGTATTGCAGACTCCAGTCATACTCTCCAGTCTGACTGCCCAGATCTTCGTACAGAGAAAGAGCCTGGGAGTATCTCCCGGCATTGAAAAGCACATCAGCCTGTTCCCGGGTATCCTCATTGATACTACCGGTTCCACAGCCGGAAACCGCCAGAACGATCAGAGCAGTAAAAATGGATTTATGCACAGATCAGTTCCTGCTTGAGTAGAACAGATAAACCAGGGCGGTTACAACACCCGTGACCACCAGGGGTTCAAGAATGTTGCCGCTTTCCTCTTCGGAAAGTTCACCGTTGACCCATCTCTCTGTTGAACTTTCAAGTACGATGATGTCCGATAGAGAAACAACACTCTCAATTACGGAACCCTCCCGGGCCGTAAGAACCACATTGCCGCCGGGATCAACAAGGGTAGCAGCAATCTCGCAGCAGGCAAGTCTTGGAACCCGTTTCCCTCCGAGCATCCAGCTTCTTCCGGTTTGCGCGTATGTAACTCCAAGTTCCATTGGTCTCAGATTGAGTGTCCAGCCCTCAGATTCTCTTGATGTGTACACGGTAACTCCGGCGGCCCCCAGGGTATATGTAGCTGTCTGCTCTATGAGCCAGCCCCCTTCATGCTCTCCCTGAATATTCAGTGTAACTGTTTCAAGACCCTGAGCGGATACCTGTTCAGAAATGGGTTCCAATGCATCCAAAACGGCAGTTTCAAGCATACCAAGGTTGGTCACTGATCCGGTGAGTACGAGCCCCAGCAGGAAAACTGTAATCATTTCCGTTCCTATTCTTTTTCAAGTGTGTAAGTAAATCAATTCTCTCAGCCCTGATTATATCATTAGTTAACAGGCTCTGCCACAAGAACAGCCCCTGAAGATTCCACAATTTTTGCCCTTACAACTGAACCCGGAATCACCGGCTCGGTAAACGAGACAACAGCATCAACCTCCGGGGCATCCCATACCGTGTGCCCTGTGATCTTATCATCAGCCCGTATGGAAAGCTCTCTCCCGTACAGCCTCTCATCCCAGTCGGCATACAGGGAATCCCCCACCGCTGAAATCGAAGCCAGTCGTCCGGAGGCTGTTGAATCATCCACCGCGTCTCCCCTTGCTATAGCCCTGGAATACTCAAGTGTTCCCTCTTCCGGATACCAGCTGAATGCTGCTATGTGTCTTCCGGAGCGATACCTTCCGAGAAAATCTCTGAGTTCTGAAAAATCCGCCTCGGTTTCTCCGGGATAACCTGTAATAACGGTGTATCTTACTGCAATTTCAACAGGGGAGTTATCAAGTTCCTCCATTATCTTTTCAATGGTTCTTACGCCGTGCCCGCGTCCCATACGCTCAAGGATTGAATCACTGGCATGCTGAACAGGCATATCAATGTAAGGAACCACATTACTGAATTTGCTGAACACTTCCGGCAGCCTGTGAGGAAAGTGAAGAGGATGCAGGTAATAAAGTCGCCACCAGATTGACGGGTGTCTTGCCGCAAGAGTTTCCGCGAGAGCCGCAAGGTCTGCTCCGCTCTGACGCCAGTTGCCGCTGTCCTGCGCTACAAGACCGATCTCCCCGGCGCCCTGCTGAACCAGGAGGTCAGACTCCCTCAGAATAGTATCCGTGTGACGGGGCACAAACTTTCCCCGTATGGCGGGAATAGTGCAGTAGGCACAACCGTTGCTGCAGCCATCGGCAATCTTGAGATACCTGTAGTTTCCGTGACCAAGAACCTGAGCGGGACCTTCAGAAGCAATCCCCAGCCATGCCGAAAGTTTCCTCCAGTCTCCAGGTCCTGTAATCAGATCAATATCCTCAAGACCTCCGCTGCCGTCATCACTGTACCTTCCGGGGAGACAGCCTGCGAGTACAATCTTTCGGCCCGGCTTCCGGCTCTTCCAGCTTATCAGATCCGAGAGATACTCAAGAGATTCCTCTGTGGCCGGAGCAATGAATGCGCAGGTGTTGAGTATTATCAGATCGGATGGATCAGGTTCATCACTGTTTTCCCAGCCTGCGCTGTTCATCACCCAGGCGAATTGCTCTGAATCCACGGTGTTCTTGGGACAACCCAGTGATATTATGTGATACTTCAACCGATCCTCCTGCGTATTTAAATTGTTCCGGCATCAACGATGCTGTACCCTGCCGGTTCAGGGATAGAGAAAATATCCGGAACAGTATCTCCGATCTGAAGATCAGCGATTGCCCAGCTTGTCGAGTTGCCGTTGGCGTCCGTAGTTGAAAAAAGAAACGGAAGTGAGTCGGAAAGGGTATATCCCGCTGTAATCTCTGTGACTCCTCCCTCGAACAGGCCCGAGGCAATCACTGTGACGCTGTCTCCAATCTGACTGGATTCAATGCTGCAATCATTCTCTGAAGCAGAGGAAAGAATATGAAGAAAGCCTGTGGGTGAACCGGAATAGACCAGTATCTCGGCGAAAACAGGGTCAACCGTGAACACCTCGGTACCGGTGCATCCCATGGCTCGACCTTCAGAATCATCATACTGAAGCAGGAAGCGATTGGGGTGAGCCAGATGCATGGTTCCCGATGTTTCTTCAGAATCCATGGTAAGCGCCCAGTAGTCTGTCTGAGCAAAAGAACCCGTAAGGTATGTTACACTCTCCAGTCGCTCGGAAAGAGGCTGGAGCAACGATGTACCTGTTAAAACAAAAAACAGAAAAGAATTCATCACTGCCTTTCTCTGCCGGTGGACGACGCGAACACTGCATCGCTGCCTACAATTACCAGTACATCATAGCCTTCCGCCACCGCATCAATGAGTTCCTCCCCGGGCCTGTAGGCAATGTTATCGGGATGAGTAAGCCATCTCCCCAGAGAGTCGGCGACTGTGGACGCGGCGGCATCATGCCCCAGGCTGTAAAAAACAACCGTCAGCGCCGGTGCCTGATCATCGGTTATCTCGGTGACTTCCGCGCCCAGGGCTCTCAGAGCCGCGCCAACTGTAGCAATACTGGAGTTAACTGACGGTCTTCCGACTACAGCAATACGAGCACTGACACTGGAACCGGCAGAAGTCTCCACCCGAAATTCTTCGCCGGCGAGGTCGCTCTCCACCCGCCTCACTGCCAGTCTGGCGTCAGATGCCAGAGGTGAGTCCGGATACCTGTAAATAACACCGTTGAATTCCTCAAGCGCGGCGGTGAGCCTGCCTCTGTAGTAGAGCTGACTCGCTCTGGTAAACTGCTCAAAAGCGCTTCCGGAAGATGCCAGCCCTTCAGAATCAAGTGCTTCGCCATTATTGCAGGCGAGAAGCAGAAGAATCAGAAAGAGAATAAGCTCAACTCTCAGTTTCATCAGTTGCCTCCTCCTGTACAGGTTTTACCAGAACATCTCTGGGTTTGCTGCCTACATGCGGTCCGACAACACCCATCTGTTCAAGCATGTCTATAAGTTTTCCAGCTCTGGCATATCCCACTCTGAATTTCCTCTGAATCATTGAGACAGACGCCCTCTGCTGTGCAATAACAACTTTCTTCACTTCATCGAGAATCGGATCATCAAAGTCTAATACCCCGGGATCATATAAGTTCCCGTGTTCGTCATCAGGCGGCTCATACTCGAAGGGAAGTTCAGGCTGTTCCCGCCAGAAATCAACAAGAGCCTTTGTCTCTTCTGTGGAGATGAATGAACCGTGAACACGAATGGGTTCCGGAAACGCCGCGGGAATAAACAGCATGTCGCCTTTGCCGAGAAGTTTCTCAGCGCCGTTCATGTCCAGAATTGTTCTGCTGTCTGTTTTCGATCCGACATTAAAAGCGATTCTGGACGGAAAGTTAGCCTTGATTACACCGGTTATTACATCAACCGACGGACGCTGCGTAGCTACAACCAGATGAATACCCACAGCCCGCGCCATCTGCGCAAGTCTTGCGATAGCCGGTTCCACATCTCTGGCGGAAACCATCATCAGATCAGCAAGCTCATCAATAACAAGAACTATGTACGGAAGATGATCCTCGGATTGATCCGGCCCGAATCTCCTGTTGTACTCGTTTATGGATCTGACACCTGTTCTGGCAAGAAGGGCATACCTCTCCTCCATTTCCTTCACAAGAGCCTCGAGAAGGTATCTGGCCTTTGATGTCTGAACAACAACGGGAGCCCAGAGGTGGGGAATTCCCTGATATGCGGAAAGCTCAAGCATCTTCGGGTCAACCATTGCGAGCCTGACCTGATAGGGGCTTCTTGTCAAAAGAATCGTGGAGATAATTGCATGAACACACACGCTCTTTCCACTGCCGGTGGCTCCGGCAATGAGAAGATGAGGCATTTCTGTCAGATCCGCAATGAAAGGCTGTCCTTCCAGCCTCTTGCCGAGGGCAACGGGAATTATCTCGTCTTTGAACTTCGAAATTATCTCGCGAAGGTAAACCGTTTCAGGATTCCTGTTGGGTACTTCAATGCCCACAGCTCCCTTGCCGGGGATAGGGGCAAGTATTCTTATCCTCTTCGCGGCCAGAGCAAGAGCCAGGTCATCAGCGAGATTCAGGATTCTGTTAACCTTCACTCCAATGCCCGGTGTAAGTTCATACCTGGTTAGAACGGGACCGGGACAGGATCTGGCAATAGAACACTCAACACCAAAATCCGACAGCTTGCTCACAAGAAGGTTGGCCCTGTCCTCAAGTTCCGCGGGACTCTGCCCCCGTCTCTCACCGTCTGCCGGAAGAGAAAGAAAATCGGGTCCCGGCAGATGGTACTGGTCGCCTGTATCGGAGTCACTGCCTGGCTCTGCCCGTTTTGCAGTCTTTCCTGTAACCTTCTTTTTCACACTGACAGATTCTCTTTGTTCGCTCAGATCAACAGGCGGCTTTCTGCTCCGGGTGATCCGCGCGGGAGAATCATCTTTCGCCGGTGCATCATCAGAAGTCTGCTGAGTCCATGGATTTCCGGTTTCCGGAGGAGGCTGTGCGGGTTTCGATTCTGCTGTTTCCTCCGATTCGGATTTCCTGCGTCCGGTACCGGAAGTTCCAACCCTGCGCCTGCTGATTAAGGAGTTAATATCCCCGGAGATATCCCAGCCTGTGAAAACCGCGACAGAAATCATGAACAGAGAGAACAGAGCGACCCAGCTGATTACGCTTCCCGCAAGACCCTGGGCCGCCAGTACAACCCTGCCCGCAAGCTGACCGCCCGCAAAGTAAAGAAACTCCGGCTTAATTCTGCACAGAATCAGAGAGAGCATCGCAGCAAAGAAAAAAGCGCAGACTAATACAGCGCCCGTACGGCGTAACCATTTTACAGCAAAATCAAGTCGCAGTATGAGTGAACCCGCGAGAAAGAGAAAAACCGGCACGAACACCGCGAGCAAGCCCAGAGAGCCACCGAGGAGAACACCTGTTCTTTCCATAAACCCCGGAGGCGGCGCGACAAGAGATACCGTTGCCGCCAGAGCCAGAAACAGAAAGAAAAAGAAAAACACAGTACGCCATCTGCCGGGTGGCTGCTTTTTCCGCGATCGTTTACCGGCCAATCTATACCTGCCTCGCTGAAATACCACCGGCATCCGGGTGGTATCCCGGATCGGGTCTGCGCACGCCATCCACCAGAAAACAATAATGAATTGTCTGTCCGGAAGGCATTGTCAATTCTGCGAACCAGCTGCCGTCAGGCAGTTTCTGCATGGGAGAATCGTCATCATGCCAGCCATTGAAATCACCCACAACAGAAATTGAATGCGCGTGAGCATAGCCGATACAGAAAAACGCCACTCTGGTTCTGGGGGCAAGACTGTTCTGGACAGCGTCCCTGAGAGCCGGGTAAGATCTGAATACCGGACGGTATCGAGATGGTATAACCATAACCCCGTCATCACGAGGGTCTCTAACCCTTCTCTCCCTGCCCATTCTGCTGCTGAAACAGCCGAATCCCCGGAGGAAGACAGAATGTCCCCCGCAGAGAGTCTCTCTGATCACATCAAGAAATGTTACGAGAACTATCTGTACTTCCTTCATGGTGAGACCGGTCCTTCGAGCAGTCTCCCGAGCCAGTTCCTCCCTGGTCATTCGCATCCTCCAATGAGTCTTATCTTACCATCTTATGTACCGTTGAATAGCAGGCAGTCTCCCCTCCGTCAAGGAGTGATGGTATAATTGCGTCATGAGTAAGAACATAATAGCTCTGGCTGGTCCTCCGTGTTCCGGGAAGTCTACTGTGGGAAAAATTCTTTCCCTTTCTCTCCAGGCGGATTTCGTGGATATAGATCATCTGATACAGCACGAGAGAGGACACACGATTGAATGGATGTTCGGCCACGAAGGAGAAGAAGCATTCAGAGCCCTGGAGAAAAAAATACTGGCTGAGGTCATCTTTCATGCCACCGGCAGAACGGTAATAGCCCTCGGCGGCGGCACCCTTCTTGACTCTGACAGTCGGAAGCTGATTGAAAGTAAAACAATCCTTTTTACACTCTTCACTTCACCTGATACTCTGACAGAGAGGAACAACGGGCACAGACCGCTGGCGGGAGATCCCGCCATGCTAAAAAACCTTGTCAGGCAGAGAGAAAAACACTACTCATCTCTCAGCAGACAGATCACGACAGAAAACAGGACTCCGGAAAAGGTGGCTGAGCTTGTCAGGAGAGAAGCTCTCCCTCTGTTGTCTCCACAAGACCTGCCTTCCTGATTGTTTTTCTGGCATGTTCCAGTCCCACATAAAACCTGTCTGAATAGATGGTGTAATCATCCCTGAGTTTCTGAGGTGTCATGTTTACCGTAATTACATTCGCCCCTGCCTGAAAACACCTGTACTGACCATTTTCAAGCAATCTTTCAAAGGTGCTTGTTGCCGGAATAAGAGTATTCCTCAGAAAAAGTCTCATGGCGGCAATGAACCTGAGTCCGAGTTCCGGATCTCCTGTTGGCTCATTCTCGAGGGGAGTGCCCTTTGCGGGCAGAAACACAGACACACTGGACATATCAACTTCCAGTTCCTTCAACAGCAGCAGATCTTCAACAAGGGAATCAATTGTCTGCCCTGGAAGCCCCAGTAAAGGACCGGAACCTATATGGTAACCATGTTTCCGCAGAGTCTTGAGCCATTCAATTCTGCCTTCGAGGGTAAAACCGGGCTTCATCTTCTCGAAAA
>JAUVIS010000157.1 GCA_030592635.1 Candidatus Fermentibacteraceae bacterium
CATCGGACAATGCAGAATACCTTCTCCATTCATCTAAAGCTAATTGAGCATCCATTACACTACCGTGTTCCAAAGCTCCAATCAGGCTTCTATAGATATTGGGTAGAAGCATGTCCTCTGCTTCTTTTGGATTGTCTTTAATATCTTCCATTGAGATTCCCTAATACCTTTCAGTTTGTCTTCTCTTTCTCACACAACAATGATTCTACCGCAGTCGCTGTATCTAGAGAATTTGTCTTTCCTGATTAACATGCATAGGGTGTTTAGCTGTGTCAATGGAGTCACACTTGACATGCGGTGTATACAAGTGTGCACTAATGCACGGGTTTTACTTGGGTTAATGGACATCTATTAAAGCAGATCGTTTTGAGATGATACAGTATTTAAAGCCGTATGAAAGCGAGTTAATTGACAAGGAGCTGGTGCGACAGAATCAGGTTCCACATGGTTGGGTAGGTGCGTCACTTTTTTTTTCTGGGGAATCCTGCTGATGCAGTGTTCGCTGATTCTCTTGAGAGGGAGGGGCGGCATGACTGGCAGGACAGGCGTTGGAAAGCAGTCAAGTTGTATTGTTGAAGTTGCCCTTGTTGCATGGAAAAACCGGTTGGATTTGATTTGTTGCCATTGGATGTGATGCGGAACAGGTTGAAAATCAGACATTACTCTCTGAGTACTGAAAAGGCACACCTCCACTGGTGCTCAAGGTATCGCGGGTACTGTGAAAGGAACAAGCTCTCAAATGATTCAGACGCTGCCTTTCGTGACTATTTGACACACCTTGCTCTTTTGAGAAAGGTAGCTTCCTCCGTGTAGAATCAGCATTTATACAGTTCCGGTTCTGTTCAGGAAGCAGAAACCAGGTGAGATAGAAGTAACAAGGGCAGACGGAGTTGAAATTCTCCGTCTGCCCGAAGCTCTTTTCTGTTTCTGCTCTACTTCAGCCTGACAAGAAGCTGGTTTTTCTCCACTCGTTCTCCGGCTGATACAGCGACTACTTCCACTGTGCCTGCAACAGGAGCAACGATCTCATTGTACATTTTCATGGCGTCAAGGATAAGAAGGATATCACCTTCCCTGACTTTGTCGCCAACTCTTGTTTTAACTTCAATGATGGTACCTGGGATAAATGCATTTACCAGCATTTTGTTTGCAGGAGTCCATCTCCGGTCGAATGAAGAAGGTACTTCAGTCTCATAGATGGTTTCATCTATGTTGAGTTTTCTCATCTCGTTTTCATTTGGCATTGATCTTTACCTCCTGCGGCTTAAAGAGGAATGTTGCCGTGGCGGCGGAACGAGTTGCCGTGATCCTGCTCACCGGCGAATTCAAATGCCTTGATAACGATATCTCTTGTTTTGTGAGGTTCTGTGAGAATATCAACATATCCCCTTGACGCAGCGACATAGGGGTTGGCGAATTTGTCTTCGTACTCCTGTATCATTTCCTGACGGGTGGCTTCAGGGTCATCGCTGGCAGCGATTTCCTTTCTGAAGACTATGTTAGCGGCGCCTTCAGCACCCATTACCGCGATTTCCGCTGTAGGCCAGGCTATGACGCTGCTGGCACCGAGGTGCCTGCTGCACATGGCGATGTATGCTCCGCCGTAGGCTTTGCGCATGATGATGGTGACTTTGGGAACGGTGGCTTCGCTGTAGGAGTAGAGAAGCTTGGCTCCGTGTCTGATCACACCCGCGTGCTCCTGATCAACTCCGGGAAGATACCCTGGAGTGTCTACAAAGGTAAGGAGAGGAATACCGAAACAATCACAGAAACGGATAAATCTTGCAGCTTTGTCGGATGCGTTTACATCCAGAACCCCTGCAAGGTATCGGGGCTGATTCGCGACTACTCCGACTGGTTTGCCATCCATTCTGGCGAATCCCACTACTATGTTTTTTGCGTAATGCTCATGAACCTGCATGAAGTCGCTGTTGTCAACCAGCCCCTTAACTACATCTGTAACATCATAGGCTTTTCTCCGGTTATCCGGAATAATGTTGTCAGAGATACCTTTAACAGGGGGTGCAGGTTTGGCCACAGGCGGAGCTTCCAGGCAGTTGGCGGGAAGGAAACTCAGGAGTCTTTTGACCTGTTCAAAGGCTTCATACTCGGTCTTTGCGTAAAAGTGAGCGTTGCCTGTGACGGTTGTATGGGTTTTCGCTCCGCCGAGAACCTCCGGGGAAACATCTTCGCCGAGAACTGTTTTTATTACCTGGGGTCCGGTGATAAACATGTTGGATATCTTTTCCACAACAAAAACAAAATCGGTAAGTGCCGGTGAGTAGACCGCGCCTCCGGCACATGGTCCAAGTATTACGGAAAGCTGGGGAACCACACCGCTGAAGGTTGTGTTCCTTAAGAAAATCTCCCCGTAACCGAAGAGAGAGTCGACGCCCTCCTGAATCCTGGCACCGCCGGAATCATTGATGCCGACAAGGGGGATTTTCCTTGTACCGGCGCCGTCCATTACCTTTACGATTTTTGCCGCGTGAGCTTTACCGAGGGATCCTCCCGCGACAGTGAAGTCCTGGGCGTAGATAGCAATCGGACGGTTGTCAATCTTGCCGTATCCTGTAACAACGCCGTCGCCGGCAAGTTTCTTCCGATCCATACCGAAATCTGTTGAGGAATGCTCGACAAAAAGATCGGTTTCCAGGAAAGAGTCACTATCCAGAATCTCATCAACTCTTTCCCTTGCGGTAAGCTTGCCCCGTTTTTTCTGCTTTTCAAGAGCGACATCGCCGCCGCCTTTGAACAGATTCTGTACTTTTGAAAGAAATTCATTCATTGAATGCTTGATTGACATCTATGATCCCCCCCCGCCAGAAGGCGTTTGACTGTTTTTCAGCTCTCTTAGAAGTAAAAGTCGTTTCGACGCATACCCGGGGAGAGCAAATCCATTATCTCCGAACCAGCTGTATTCAGCTCCGGCATCCTCTATTCTGTTCGATTCCCACAGGCAGTTCGCCAGAACAAGTCTGGCTTCAGCATAAGCCGGTGACATAGCGAGCGATCTTGTGCAGCACTCAATTGCCCGGGAATAGTTGCTTCCTGTATAAAACACCCTGGCAGCTCGTTCCAGCACAATAGGACCCCTCGCTCTTGATAGGGCCAGGTCGATCAGTTCCTCGGCGTACTCCTGTTCCCCGGACAGGGAATATAACCACGCGCACTGTGCTATGCCCCAGGGCGGAAGCGAATCAATTGAGGATTCAGCTTCATTCAGAGCTTTGATCTGTTGTCCGGTTACCCACAGAGATGTAATATCAGTGGTTTTTTCGCCCCACTTCGATCTGATAATGTTCGGCGAGATGCCCATTATCGTTTCACCTTCAGAAAGTGTCCCGTTCTGCAGAAAGGTAACCGCGGCCTGCAGTGATGGATCACCTGAAATCCCCGCACTCACAGCCGCTGACTCCAGATCGCCCTCTCTGCAATACTTCCAGCAGTCAAGAGTATTAACCCAGATGCCTTCCATCTGAAATGCCTGCATTGAGAATATGGTGTCCATTCTGAAGTAAAGTGATTCTATTACCGGATCAAGAATGTCAGTACCCAGTTGATCCTTCTGTCTTATCAGTTCGTCAAGAGCAGTAGAAGGCAGCAGATAAAGAGGTGTAGTAAAAAAAGCGGAAGGGTCGAGGGGATCAAAATATCGGAACGCGAGAGAATCCAATCCTGTTTCTTCAAGCAGTTCCCATTTTGCGTATGTGCTTGTGAGACCGTCAATGTGAATGGGAACCCACTCGGGAAGTGCTGCTGCCATGTGAACTGAAGAGAACTGGTTTCTTGTATTGTAGATCAGCAGATTGAATTCATACTGGTCGAAAAGATTCTTCTGGAGGGCTGTGAACCCTTCACCGGGGGCTTCAGTGAGCATGAGATAATTCCAGTGAAATGCCTCCGGGAAAAGAAGACATCTGCCGTCAACGAACAGTGGAAATCTTTCTCCGAATCTGTATTCGAGGTATCCGGATATCTCATTTGTGTTGAAGAGAACGGCTCGTTCCATAAGGGCCGGGTGCTCTTCCAGCAGGTCAGCCAGATCTACCGGATAGACGGTCCAGTCGACACGGGCCCCCAGTTCTCTGGGGGGGCCAATTTCTCTTGGAACTCCGTAAACAAAGGGGATAGTGATGAGAATCAGGGCGGAAACCGCACAGAGTTTCATCGGAATTTTCAATTTAAGCATTCCCGGTACCCAGGCCAGCATGGCCGGGGCCAGAAGCTCTCCGTTACGGGCGGCAAACACAGTAGCCACGATCAGCATCAGAAGAGCCAGGAGTTTTTCCCTGTCAATTCCTTTTGAAAACCGGATCAGAAGGGCAGTTGTGCCGAGGGTCAGTCCGGAGAAAAGCAGCGCAGTGCGGGATATGACTTTTTCCGGGGCGTATCTTGGGTCAAACGGGCTCCACCACTCCCGAATGGATTGCTTGAAGAGCGGTTGAGCAAGGAATGCAGGAAGATACTCCAGAGTTCTGAACCCGTTCGGATGGATCCCGCCGGCAAGAAGAAGAGCAGCGGGTGGAAGCAGCCATTTCCCGAATTCTCTGTATCTGCCGTTGAGCAGTTTTTCCATTGCCGGCACTGAAGCAAGGAACAGGCCCATGACAAATCCGGCATGAATATTAACCCACAGGATCTGGAGGGGGA
>JAUVIS010000107.1 GCA_030592635.1 Candidatus Fermentibacteraceae bacterium
AATGCAAACTCTCAGTTCATCACCATTCCATCCAACGGCCTCTCGCCCGACCGATCTGAAAAACTGTTTGCCAACCTCACTGAAAGACATCCTGGATGTCACTTCAGAGCTGCGTTCAGTATTGATTTCAACGACAAAAGACACGATGAGGTTCGGGGGGTATCAGGGTGTCTGAACAGCCTTCTTGAAACTACCGATAGAATCAATAATTTGAAACAATCCAGAAGCAACCTGACTCTTGATATAGTTACAGTATACCTTCATGAAAATGCTTCGATCCACCCGGAACTTCGGCAATGGGTTCGAGAAAAAATCAATCCGGATAACCACGAGCTGCACCTGCTTAGGCCTGAATGGCCTCATGTAACAGTTGAAGGATTGAACACCGAACACTTCCTGAAAGAAATAATGGTATACAGAAAGGCAAGCACAAAAAAGGAAACAAGATTCCTAAGCCCTTTCTTTCGTGGCTTGAACACTGTGTACATTCAAAATCTCAGTAGAATTATGCATGGAGAGTATATCTCGAAATGCACTGCTGGACACAAGATCTCTGTTATTACCGAAACTGGCAAAGTCAGGCTTTGTGAAACTCGAGATGATGTCCTTGGAGATCTGCGTAAAGAAAACTACGACCTGAAAAAAGTTTTAAAGAACTCTAAAGATGTCCTCCGCTCCATGAACAAAAACAAATGCTCGTGTACCTGGGAGTGCGCAATTTCTACAAACATTGTCTCAACCCCCTCTTTCCTGCCTTCTCTACTGGTTGCGACTGTTGTCCAGATCTTCTCGTCACGGAAGGACAAATCATGAAGATGGCACTATTAAGAACTCCAATCGTCAATTTGAAAAATAGTCCCTTCGGCTCCACCCCGGGAATACCAGCCAACCTCCCCTACCTTGCAAGTGTTCTCATGGAGGAAGGCCATCAGGTAACCATAGTTGATGCTTATGGGCTTGCGCCGCACAGATTCACTCCGTATCTGGACAAATTCGAGGCACGGGGACTTCTTCCTGACGAAATTGTTGCAAGCATTCCCCGGGATGTGGATGTTATTGGTGTTTCTGTACACTGTACACTGGAACATGGAATGGCAGTTCAAATCATCAAGGAATCAAAAACTTGCTTCCCTGACATTCCTTTAGTCATAGGAGGATACCACACCACCTTCTGTGTGGATCCGTTCCTGGAAGCCGGTGCTGATTACTTACTCCAGGGCGAAGGAGAACACCGCCTGCCTATGCTTCTCCGAATGCTGGAGAGTGGTGAAAGTTTCACTATGGATGGCATCTTTGGAAGCGGGTTTTCCAAAGAAAGAACTCCAGAAGTTTGTCCAATCGAAGATCTTCCATTTGCCAATTTTGATCCAATTCCGCTTGAGAACTACTGGAAGTTGCATTATGCCCATGGTCCTGTGCGAAATGGCAAATACATCACAATGTTCACCAGCAGAGGTTGTCCATTCGCCTGTGCTTTTTGTCAGACTCCCAAAATGTGGGGGGGACACTGGATGGCAAAAAGTCCTTCTCGAATCGTTGATGAAATGGATTATTACCATAACCGCTATGGTATCAGCGATTTCCATATCCAGGATGAAAATTTTTCTTTATCAAAAGAGAGAACGCGTGAATTTACCAAAGAACTTATGAGAAGAAACAGAAAGTACACTTACTGCTTCCCTTCAGGGATAAAGGTTGAAACGGTTGGAAAGGAAGAGCTTCAGATGCTCTACGACTCCGGCTGCCGGTACTTCGCTCTCTCACCAGAGTCCGCTTCCCTGAAAGTGCTGAAACTTATGAACAAACCTGTCGATCTTGACCATGTAAAAAAGGTTGTTCGCTGGTGCCGTGAAATTGGGATCCGGGTAAACTGTAATTTCGTTTTGGGTTTTCCGGGAGAGGATCGCATAGATAGAAAGCTCACTTATAAATTCATCAGGAAACTCACTGTTCTCGGGATGGATGAAATCGTAGCTTTCATGCTGACTCCACTGCCGGAGACGGATGTTGCAGATCTCAAGCCTGACGATATTGAGTATGAAAACATAAATTTTTCTCCAACATGGAGAGACAATTACAGGCTGATTACATTTGCAAGAATCTGGATATATACTCAATTCGCTGTGATAAAAACGGTTACACATCCTGTGAAAGTATTGCAAAACATCATCTCACTGTTCACAAGACAATTCACCATGAAAAGCGATATGACTGTATACCGCTTCCTAGTTGATCTGTGGGATCGACACATTAGAAAACAAAAAACAGTAAATATTCACAAGGTTTCCTGGTTTTCTGCTGAAAAAAAATAACCCGGCGAAATATCTTCCGCCGGGATATTTATTGCTTCTAACTAACTAGAAGTTATCCTTCACATAATTGAAACCGGCTTTTACGGCTTTGGCATTCAGGTCTATTATGGCCTGCTTCCTACCCTTGAAAAGCTTGGGAAGAAGGGTTATCACATCCTCGACCCTGAACATTCCCGTGATGGCAGCGTATGCTCCGATATTTACAAGACTCTGAACTCTGATGTTACCAAGCTCATCATCGGCAATGCCTGTAATCGGCACAGCAAATACCTTTATGTCTGTTCTCTCAGGTTTGATATCAATGAGTGTGCTGTTGTACAACAGTGTTCCACCCGGCATAACTGACCCTTCGAACTTCTCCAGACTGGGTCTGTTCATTGCAAGAAGCATACTTGGCTTCACTGCTTCGGCAGCACCGATTGTACCGTCCTGGATGTTAACAGAGCAGTTGGCCGTTCCACCGCGCATCTCCGGACCGTAACTGGGAAGCCATGATACATTGTAGCCGTACTCAAGGGCAACACTGGCAAGAGCCTGACCGGTAACCATGATACCCTGACCTCCGAAACCGGCAACTCTGATAGACATCTTTTTGTACTCGTCTGCTACATCACCGCGCGGAAAATCAACATCCTTCTCTGCGGATATTCCAAGTTTCTCCCAGACAGCGGCAGGCTCCATGACGGGCACCGGTCTTTTTGTAATCTTGGCGTCTTCGCCCTTATCTCTGTAGACTCCGAGAGGATACAGCGGAAGCATCTTCTCTTTTATCCACTCCATACTCTTCACCGGATCCATTTTCCATCCGCTGGGGCAGGATGAAAGAACTTCAATAAACTGGAATCCCTTTCTCTCTTTCGCGTTCTGGAGAGCTTTGCGGACAGCATTACGGGCTTTTCTAATGTGGGGTGCGTCGTGAAGTGAGACCCGCTCAACATAAGTTGGAGCAGTGAGCTGACTGAGAACTTCACACATCTTGATAGGATAGCCATCGGTATCAACATTCCTGCCGTAGGGTGTTGTGGTGGTGACCTGGCCTTCAAGGGTGGTGGGGGCCATCTGACCGCCAGTCATCCCGTAAATGGCATTGTTCACAAAGAAAACCGCGATGTTCTCTCCCCTGTTTGCCGCCTGAAGAATGTTGTTGCCGCCAATAGCAGCAAGATCACCATCGCCCTGGTAGCTGATAACAACCTTGTCTGGATTGGCTCTGCTTGCCGCTGTAGCAACAGCCGGTGCACGGCCGTGAGCTGCCTGGAAATTACCTGTATCAAAATAATAATAGGCAAACACACTGCATCCCACGGGGCTGATTAAAATGGTCTCGTCAACAAGGTCAAGATCTTCCAATGCCTCAGCGATCAACTTGTGCAGAATACCATGACCGCAGCCGGGACAGTAATGGGTTCTATCTTTCTCCGCACCGGGCTTGTACTTGTAAACATCGATAAAACCTTTTGGTTTTCTGAGTACTGTCTTCTTCATTATTTTACCTCCCCGTAAAGCTCGGAGATCTTATCGGTAATCTCATCCGCAGATGGTACATTTCCACCCAGACGGAAGTAAAGATCGCTCTTAATGACTCCGGAAAGGGCAAGGTTTACATCGTCAACCATCTGACCTGTTGAAAGCTCCACAGTAAGAATATGCTTAACACCACGCGCCGGCAATGCTGCTATTTCCTTCCCGGGAAATGGAAACAGAGTTATGGGCCGGAAAAGCCCCAGTTTTACTCCATTTGCCCGTGCGTTGTCGACAGCGGTTCTGAGAACCCGACTGACGGAACCGTAGCCGATAACAACTATTTCGGCATCATCCATCATATACTCTTCAAACATTACTTCGTTCTCTTCAATAACCTGATACTTCTTCAGAAGCTCCATGTTCCACCACTCAAGATCGTCGTGATCGATGTATATGGAGTTAACCAGATTTTTGTTCAGTGGAGTGCCGAACACCGCATAATCACTCTTATCAGGCAGTTCTTTAACCGGCTCGGGAATTGTTACTGATTCCATCATCTGACCTATAACACCATCGGTAAGAACAAAAACAGGTGTTCTGTATTTGTCAGCCAGTTCAAAAGCCAGCATTGTGTAGTCACACATTTCCTGGCAACAGTTCGGGGCAAGTACGATGTTGCGATAATTTCCGTGTCCGCCGCCCTTAACAACCTGATTGTAATCGCTCTGTTCAGGGCCGATGTTTCCAAGCCCCGGGCCACCGCGCATGATATCAACGATGACACAGGGAAGAGCAGCGCCCGCACAGTAGGAAATGCCTTCCATCTTGAGGCTTATCCCGGGTCCTGAACTTCCTGTCATAACTCTCTGGCCGCTTCCGGCAGCACCGTAAACCATGTTGATAGCGGAAACTTCACTCTCGGCTTGAACAAATGTTCTTCCCAGCTTGGGAAAAAGCGCGGCAGCTGATTCAGCCACCTCACTTGCGGGCGTAATGGGGTATCCGTAATACGCAGTGCATCCGGCCATGGCTGCTCCGTATACTGCGGCGTAGTTCCCCTTCATCAGCATTCTGGCCATTCTACACCTCCTCATCCGGATTGTAGTTTTTGAGATACACGATAATCGCATCGGGTTCGGGGCAGCTGTAGAAACAGTTACCGCATCCAATACAACCACTGCCGGTGTACTCTGCATAGTGATAACCCCTGGAGTTCAGTTTCGGTGACTCCACCAGGACATTCACAGGACATGCGGCAATACACAACCCGCACCCTTTGCACTTGTCCAGATTCACCTCTGCGCGAGGATACTTGGCGTCGGTCAATTGAGGGACCTCCCTACTAAGTTTATTATGTAGTAACACTTCAATAAATACAGTAAAGCATTTTGCTCTTCGGGCTTCTACAATGACATTCTACCGGGCAGAAGTCAAGCGTCATGGATACAGAAACCAGCGTCTGGACCTGACTGGTAACCTGCGTAAGTGAAGAACTGAAAATTAGAAAGGAAATGATTTCATGAAACCGCAGATGGCTAAAGTCTCTTTCTCCATTTACCGTTTATGCAGGTATATCCCTGCATCTCCAGTTCAATCTCATCCCCAATCCAGCAATCTACTGTAATACTTCTCATTCCCCTTCTTTTCATCACTGTTTCAAGTTGCTTGAGAAACTCATGCGGCATTGATTCAATGGAGATTGTTTCAGCGGTAACAGCAGAACCGGTCTCACCTGTCAGCAGGATTCTTCCTGAAATCTGTCCGCTCACTTCCAGATTGTAAACGCCATCCGGCTCTTCCACCAGCGCAGGGAGGGAATCTCTTAGTGCACTGTTCATCCTTGCTCTGCTTGTTCTGAGAGCCGTTAAATACATCAGGAAGAATAGAACTCCGCCAATCCACCAGTTAAGGAATCCGGAAAAAGCAATTATTGTGCAGAATACGGCGTGGATAATAAATACAGATCCAAGAGTCACGGAGAGTATCCTTGACTGCTGCTCCGAAAACAGCCCCCTCCCAAGTCCTCCGGTCATTTTTGAAATGATATTTTTGCCGGAAAGAACTGAAACCATCAGAATCAAGCCCAAAACCAGCTCCATGAGGATGAGGGTGCCGCCCGGGTAGTCAACAAGCTCACCCAGTGCGGTAATTCCGCCGAAGAGCAGTCCTTCAACAATCAGACCCGGCTTTTTCTTTCTAAATAAAAGCAGAATGCCAAATGCGAGAAAACCGGCTGCAACGCCAGCGGCTGCCAAGGCCAGCCCGTCCCAGAGTAGATCTCCGAGAAGGAACAGAACAAAAACCAGTAGTTCGGGCCATAGTTTTTTCATGATGCAATTACCCTGAATATCCAGTGCTGGAGCCTGCAACTCACAATGCAAGAGACAAAAGCCGGGTTGTGTCCCTAATTCAAGCCAAGCGTAGCTTTAATGAAAGCCCAGGAACTACCTCGTAGAGCAAGAGTAGTTTCATCCGTTATCTCTATATCGTCAAAGGAAACTGCCATCGCAGCAGAACCGAGCGAGTCGGAACCAAATCCATATAGAGCAAAAACCCCCGGATTCTGAAAGGAATTATCTGTAGCTGTAAGATCCCATACATCAGGCTCATCCCCAACATTGCCAGTCCAGCACTTCCCTCCGATCAGATTCCCGTTCATTTCAAGCCTCAGCCAGTATTCCTGCCCCGAAGGGAAAGAACCCGCTAAGTAGGCAAGCATCTCACCCTGTGCTATTCCTTCTACTTTAACAAGAATCAAATAGCTGGTAGATTCACTTTTGTCTATTATTAACGCATATCCCTGGGTCAGGATAGCATCTGCTCGTCCAATTATTCCAACCATAGTGCCTTCGTTGAGCACCACATTTGCCCTGCAAGAATAGTCCGACACACTCATGACCCCTGTAAGATCGCTGTTCAGGGAAGCTCCCCATACTGTGTCCGGAGCTGTGTGTGTAAAGCAGTACCGCCCTGACTCTACGGTAT
>JAUVIS010000170.1 GCA_030592635.1 Candidatus Fermentibacteraceae bacterium
GATGTGCGAACCACATAGTGATAGAACTTTACAGTGCCCCGGCGACTCTCCCAGGAGGAAGATACCCTGACCACATGATGAACAAGATTCTGCCAGCGGAACCTGCACGGAGTTACATTACCCCCCGCGAAGTGGCAGATCATCTCTATCCGTTCACCCAGCTCCTGCAAAATTCACCTCCGGCATCTTTCCCCGAAGGTAAAATAGTATACACTTGTTTACATGTCAAAGAGAATCCTCATTCAAACCGTTTTTCAAGTTCCCGTTCAGCCGCAGCTCTGCCAGCGATCAAACATCTGAGTCGCCCGCGATGCCTCCATTTTGCCATGAAAATTAGAGTTGACACTTCTAATTTTCATGGTAGCCAGGCGAGGTTGAAAAATCCTGAACTTTTTCCGGGATCCCTGTCCGGCCTTGTAATACTGGATGAAGTTCAGCTCGTTGATTTGACGGGTTTCAATATCGAAGAGGCGGGTAGTTCCAACAGTGAAAAACTATGGTTTCGCGGAGGTTTCCCCCGATCTTATCCGGGGGCAGACGACAATGATGCGGTTGTCTGGCTTGAAGCATTCGTGCGAACTTTCATAGAAAGAGATCTTCCACAACCGGGGCATTTGACTGGCACTAAGATAATGAATAAACTGTTGATGATGATCGCTTCAGTACAGGGTCAGATCCTCAACTGTTCTTCTCCTGGAAGATCCATGGGACTTTCATACAAAACTCTTCAGGGTTACATTGCAATGCTGCCTTTGAAACCTGCGGGCGGATAAAACTGTCGGTACACTGTTGGTACACTGATTGCACGCCGGTATTTCATTATATTGCTGTTGAGGGTTGCGCCCGGCATCCGTGTCTTGGTGCTTTCCCTGTGGCATCAAGTCAGGCTTAACATCTCCCGGAGGAATTTACAAATGACCGTTGAAGACAGAACAAATACACCGACTATTTCCGCAGTTGTTCCTGTGTACAACGAAGAGAATAATGTAGAGAATGCCGTCATGACACTCATGGGGGTGCTGGCGGAAGGTTTCAGTGACTACGAAATACTTATTATTGAGAGCGGAAGCACAGACCTCACCGCGAAAATTGCTGACAGGCTGGCAGCATCCGATTCTCATATCCGTGTTATTCACCAGATAAACAGAGAAGGCCTGGGAAGTGCAATCAGACTTGGGTTTGCCAATTCAACCATGGATCATATTCTCTACATTGATGGCGATGAGCCTTTTGATGTAAAGAAAATTGAAAAGATTATCCCACTGCTGAATTCCTACGAGGCAGTAATCGGCTACAGAGCAGGCAGACGGGAAAACTTCAAAAGAAGACTGTTCAGCAAAGTCTATAATGACCTCATTCAGTTCTTCTTCCGGCTTAATGTTCGTGATGTCAATTTTTCCATGAAGGTTGTTTCACAAAGTCTTATCAAAAAACTCAAGCTCCGGGCAAACGGATGCTTTTATGATGCGGAACTTATTGCAGAGATCCGACGCACGGGAACTGATATCTATGAACTGGGTTTCGACTACACACCCAGATCAAACGGCGAGTCATCGCTGGATAAACCATCCATCATACTTAACATGCTGGTTGAAATGTTTTCCTACTTTGTCAGGAGAAAAATCTTCGGTCGTTGACACAAGATCTGTTCTGTATAATTTTCTTCCCGTGTATGAATACAGAAAGCAGGAATTTGAATTGAAAAAAGCACTGGTTACCGGCGCAGGAGGCTTTATCGGGCATCATCTTGTTCACGCCTTGATTAAGGCTGGAATTGAAGTCACCTGCCTTCTTCGCTACACATCAACGGCATCTCCGGGTTTGCTGGATTACCTCCCGGAATCCACGAGAAATTCCTACACGCCAGTCTTCGGTGACATAAGAAATCCTGAGATACTGAAAATCGCCATGAAGGGCTGTGATACTGTATTCAACCTTGCTGCACTCATTGGAATCCCCTACTCCTATGCCTGCCCATCCGATGTAATTTCAGTCAACATTGGCGGAACGCTGAATGTACTGAATACCGCAAGGGAAACCGGTGCGAAAGTAATTATCACCTCCACAAGCGAAGTCTATGGCTCAGCTGTGGAAATACCCATAACGGAAACGCACCCCCTGAACGCACAGTCCCCTTATGCTGCATCCAAAACTGGCGCTGACCAGCTTGCTTTAAGTTATCATGCGACCTACGGATTACCTGTGGCCATCTGCAGACCTTTCAACACCTACGGTCCCGGACAATCACAGAGAGCAATTATCCCCGCAATTCTTGCACAGGCTCTCTTTTCTGACAAAGTTGAAATTGGATCTCCTGAGCCAACCAGAGATTTCATGTTCGTAGACGACACTGTCTCTGGGTTCATCGCTCTCGCAAGGTGTCCTGAAGCCATTGGCAGGGTTATTCAGTTTGGAACAGGCAGGGAAATATCAATCGGCAAACTGGTGAAAATGGCAATTTCCGCGGCTGACAGGGATGATATCCGGATTATCTCTTCAGCTCCACAAAGACGGCGACCGGAAGCCAGTGAGGTGATGAGACTTGTTGCATCGACCAGCCTTGCCTCGCAACTTACCGGATGGAAACCGGAAGTACCACTTGAGAAAGGACTGGCACTCACTGCCGGCTGGATCAGAGAACATCCTTCTCTTTATGAGATCAGGGGGTACTCGGTATGACAGAAAGACGGGTTGCCGTTATCCTCGCCGGAGGAAAGGGAACAAGACTTGCGCCCTATACCGCAGTTTTTCCCAAACCTCTTGTTCCTCTCGGACAGTATCCTGTTGTTGAAATTCTCGTTCGACAACTGGTCGCAGCAGGCTTCAATGAGCTTGTTTTCTCAACAGGCTATCTGGCAGAGCTGATCAGAGCCTACTTTCACGACCATCCCTTGAAGCAGAAGGGAATCACTTTTTCCTGGATAAAAGAATCCTCCCCACTGGGAACTGCGGGGCCACTCAGATTGATTGAAAACCTTCCCGACAACTTTCTTGTTCTCAACGGAGATCTCTTTACTACTCTGGATTTCGACAGCTTATACCGGCACCATATTGCTTCAAAGGCCGCACTGACTATCGCAATGCACAGCAAGCGGGTTAACCTTCAACTCGGGGTGGTAAAACATCAGGGCCGCAAGGTTACAGGATACCTGGAGAAACCATCTTACAACTACGATGTAAGCATGGGGATTTATGCCTATTCCAAACATGCTCTTGATTACATTCCCAAAGGCCGGAGAATGGATTTCCCCGAGCTGGTACAGACGCTGAGAGATGCCGGAGAACGAGTAGAATGCGAGATGAGCCAGTCACGCTGGCTTGATATCGGCAATCCCGATGACTACGCGGCGGCACAGGAGGAATTCGCCTCAAATCCTTCCATCTACCTTCAGAATATAGATTAATGTGAAAACCCTGGTAACTGGAGCTTCCGGTTTTTTAGGTCGGAGAGTCTGCCGTGCTCTGTCCAGAGCAGGAAATAATGTTACCGGCCTTGATCTGGTTTCTTCTCATGAGGAAAGAAATGAATTTATACTATGCGATCTCTACAGGAAGTACGAACTTTCTGCAGTTCTCCGCGACCGGTTCTTCGACTCGGTTATACATCTTGCCGGCATCAGAGGTAATTACAGTGATATGGTCAGAGTGAATGTGGAGGGCACTTCCAACCTCATTGAAGCCCTGAACAGAAAACCCGGATCCTTTATTGCAGCCAGCTCATGCGCCGTGTACGGAATCCCGTCAGCCTCTGGCGGATGCGTACACGAAGATGACACTCTTCTTCCTGTCACAGATTACGGACACACTATGCTCGAAAGAGAAAGAGCAGCAGCCGAAATCTGCTCGCTGCGGGGAATAGAATTCACATCAGCCAGACTTTTTAATCTCTTCGGGGCTGAACAATCTCCTGCGATGATGACATCTGCTGTGGCACAAAAGCTTGCCAGAATATCCCTGGAAAAAGATTTTCCTCCTCTGCACACAGGCCCGCTTCACACCCTCCGTGACCTGATAGATGTTGATGATGTTGCAGAGGCTATGGTCTTGATGGCGGTAAAGAAAACTCCGGGAAATTTCAATGTGGGTACCGGCACTCCCAGATCGGGCACGGAAGTGGTAAACACTCTTCAGGATATACTGGAAATGCATGTGCCGGTAGAGATTAGTTCCGAGTTTAACCCAATGGTGGAATGTATATACGCTGATACATCTAAAATTCAATCCACATTGGGCTGGAGCCCGTCAGTACCATTTCGCTCAACCCTGGCAGCTATCGTGAATTACTGGCTGAA
>JAUVIS010000031.1 GCA_030592635.1 Candidatus Fermentibacteraceae bacterium
AAATTACCACCGGTTATTATCAGGATGCCTATATCGCGGCCGGAGCCGTATACGCAAACAGTGCCTGGTCTTCGGTCTGGGAAAAAAGCATTGCGTTGAACGAACATCCTACAGAGTGGCTGGGTGCTGCTGATCTTGAGTTGAAGGGATTTGTCAAGCCGGTTGTTTCGGTTGCCTTCTACGGCGTAGCGGGGCCTTACATTGAGGTCGTTCCGTACCTGATGTTCGAAGGCCAGACTGAAAACAACGAGTACTTCTGGCAGCTCTTAGGCGGAATAGAAGGCGTCCTGGGCTTTGATGTAACAATACTGGGCTATTCAATAGCGGACTACTTTACCACGCTGCCCGTCTGGGAAACCATTATTGATGAGGGCAGCGGCAGCTGGAACTAAACGGAAAGTCTCCAGTTACGGCAGATCCGGTTCATCAATGGCAAAGATGTCCGTGTTATCGCCGATTCTGTCTGAGCTGAAGGCTATCCAGTTTTTCTCCGGGTTCCAGGCGGGATACTGATCTGTTGCTGGATCATCTGTCAGCTGAATAAGGGTATCGTTGTTTACATCAGTCAGGTAGATCTCGTAATTGCCGGTTCTGTCGGATGAGAAGGCAATCCATTCATCGTTCGGTCCCCATGTCGGGTGAATATCATCAGCAGAGTTCTGAGCCAGAATTCTTTGATCGCTGCCGTCCGGATGGGCGATCATTATGTCCCAGTCATCAGAGGAGCCGGCTCTGTGCTGAAAAAGCACCCAGTTGCCACTGTTCGGGCAGTAAGATGGCCTGAGCATGTCACCATCCGGAAAGCCGGGCTGAAGAACAGGGGAATTCAGAGAATCAGGAGTGTGATTGAAGGGAATCTGATAAAGCCGCCAGTCTCCTGTGACTTTGCAGCAGTACAGAATACTGTCACCGGCGATGTTGTAGGTGGGAAAGGCGTTCAGCAGACTGTCCATAATGTGAACAGTAACATATGTGTCGTTACCAGCGATTGACCTTATCTGGCTCCGCATGCTGTCCGCGTTAAGAGCGGTATACACGATTCTGCCGTTTTCAGCGTTCCAGGCCCCCAGAGGCCCGATAAACTCGTCCATACTTGTAAAGGTACGCATAGAGGGGGCAGACAGTCCGTCTGTTCCAAAAAGTCTGGTTGCTCCTGTGGAATAAGAGGAAAAGAAAAGCACATCGCCGTAGGGGGACCAGGAAAGCGCGGTATCCGCGTAAATCCCGGACAGCCATAGAATGCTGCCGTCGGGCCATGTCTGGTCTTCCTCGGGATCATTGCATGCAGCGAGAATAAGGATTGCGGCGAGAGCAGTTACAGTAAGTTTGTTCATGATATGTCCTGTTCAGGGCTGTTCAGCGGTCTGATGTTGGCTCCAAGATCATTCAACCGTTGAACGATGTTCTCGTAGCCCCTTTCTATCTGATGTACATTACGAATAATGCTCTCTCCGCTGGCGCACAGGGCTGCCGTGAGAAGAGCCATGCCTGCCCTTATATCGGGGCTTGATACTTCTGTTCCAACAAGTCTGGAAGGGCCTGACACAACCACGCGGTGGGGATCGCAGAGAATAAGGGCGGCTCCCATGGCGGCAAGTTTGTCTACGAAAAACATTCTGGATTCAAACATTTTCTCAAAGATAAGACTTGTTCCTCTTGACTGTGTTGCCACCACTACCGCGGTGCTGGTCAGATCAGGCGAGAAACCGGGCCAGGGTGAATCGTAGATTGTCGGAATGTCACCGCTTCTGTCAGGTTTCACAACAAGATCCTGATTGGCTGGAATAACAAGGGTATCTTTTTCATGGCGAACTTCTACACCCAGCCTGCCAAGGCCGATCATTGTAGGTCTGATGATATTTCGCGGTACACCGGGGATTTCCACTCTGCCCCGGCAGCAGGCCGCAAGACCGATAAAACTGCCAATTTCTATGTGGTCGGGGCAGATAGTATGGGTTGTTCCGTTAAGCAGTTTTCCCCTGCCGTGGATGGTGATTCTGTTGGTGCCTTCGCCCTGAATGTCTGCGCCCATGCCGCGGAGCATAACCGCAAGATCCTGTACATTGGGTTCGCACGCGGCATTGTATATAACAGAGGTGCCCTTTGCGACAGAAGCGGCCATTATGGCATTTTCAGTTGCGGTGACACTTGGTTCGTCAAGATGTATCTCGGTGCCTGTCAACCCCGCGGGCGCTTCTATTCTTATCATTCTGCCTTTGAAGGAAACCCTGGCGCCAAGCATTTCAAGAGCAAGAAAGTGGGTGTCAAGCCTTCTTCTGCCTATTACATCTCCGCCGGGAGGGGGAAGCTCAATGGATCCTGTTCTTGCCACCAGGGGGCCTGCAAGCAGTATTGACGCTCTGATTGTACGGGAAAGGTCTTCGCTGAGATTTTCTGTATTTATCCGGGCCGCAGTTATCGCAACAGTGTGAGGGTCGGAGCCTTCCACTGCAGTTGCTCCAAGATTGCGGAGGAGTTCTGTCATGGCTCTGACATCCCGTATATCAGGGCATCGGTGAAGAATAACAGGCTGGTCTGTAAGCAGTGTGGCTGCCAGAATGGGAAGTGCCGCGTTTTTGCTGCCGGAGGGCACAAGAGTACCGCTGAGAGCGTTTCCGCCTTTTACAAGCCAGCTGGAACCGGGTGTCATTTTTTCGCCCCTGTTTTGCTGAGAATTGTGTGATAGAGATCAGGATGCTCTTCAGAAAGCCATTTCTGTCTGAGCAGCCATCTGATGTAATCGGGGTCGCTGGCCACGGTATCTTCCACAAGATTGCCCCTGTATTTGCCGAAGGTAAAAATCTTGACTTCCAGTGGAGCAACAATGAAATCAACAAGCGATTTCCAGCTGTTCTGCAGGTCAAGACAACTGCTCTGCTTGAGAGAGAAGTGAAGAAGAGACTGTACCAGCTCTGTGTCAAAAAGAGCTCTGTGAGCCTCTCCCTTGATGTTTCGGTCAAGTTCGAAACGGTATCTGAGAGCTTGAAGGGCATGGGATGGAATTTCCTGCCATATCTGTCTTGAGAGCCGGAGAGTGTCGATGTGTGTGCTTTTATCAAAGCGGCTGAAAAGTGAGGGGTACTGCCTTTTCAGGATGGTGTAGTCATAGGGAAGGTTGTGAGCGGATATGTAATCAGCCTGCTCTGAGAGTTTACCGATTTGTTCTGTGAAATCTTCCGCCTTTTGAGAATCGGCAACCATCCTGTTGCTGATCTGGTTGACGGCCGATGCTTCAGGGGGAATTGGTACAGAGGGTTTAATAAGCGTCTCAAATACCTGCTTTTTCCCTGTGAAGGTGAACCCGTCATATTCCGCGAGAAGGAAGGCGACTTCACACACCTCCGCCGTTGCCGGATCAGAACCGGTGGTCTCGGTGTCAAGGAACAGTATTCGTACATCGCCACTGGCAATGGTGCTGAAAAGATCAAAAGAATTATCCATAGTTGCAATTCTAACGGAACTGCAACCCAACAGTAAAGTGTCTCTTTTTTGACAAGAGCATGATGAATTGATTAAACTATGGGAGGTAAGATTTTAACTGTGCTTGAAGGGAGAAGGTATGAAACGCTGTTTACTTCCTGTGCTGCTCACCTCACTGGTGCTGATGGCCTGCGGCGGCGGTGATGCTGCTGAAGAGGCCAGCCCGTTATCCGTGGTTCCGGAGAGAGCTATGATCTCAGTTGTTGTCAGTGACCCTGCCGGAATGGTAAGAAACATTGATGGCTACATAAAAGATGGTGCCCCTGCTCTTGGGGAAAATCTTCTGGAGAATCTGATATGTGAGCAACTGGCAGTACCATGCCTGGACTCCATGACTTCCAGATATGGTTTTGATCCATCCGGTCAGGTGGTTTTCTGGATGGAAAGCGCCATGCCCCAGAGCATGGGAATGGCTGCCTCCGCTCCCGACTTTCAGCTTTTCATTTCTCTGCTGGAGGAGATGGGCGCTGAACTGACCGATGAAGAACCGATTCTGGGCGAAGCCGTTTATTCCGTTGACGCGGAAGACGGTGTCAAGTACCTGGCTGGTGTTCGGGGGGTGGCTCTTATGGCCGCATCCAGCGAGAAACTTGAAACGCTGATCTCCAATCTAATGCCTGCTGCATCTGATGATGCTGTCCCGGCCAGTGTTACAATGAAGTTCAATCTCTCTATGATCGGGCCCATGGCTGCCGCCCAGATGCCAATGGCCAGAATGATGATGATGCAGAGTATGGCCGCTGACACTGCAATGCCTGTCTTTATGCCCGCATTTATGGATGTATACCTGGACGGAATAGAGAGTTTTCTCACACAGGCTGACATGATGGAACTGACTCTTGTCATAGAACCTGAGAATTTTGTAATCAGGAAGAGAGCGACCATTATTCCCGGCTCCTTTCTTGCGGAAACATTTGCTTCCGTATCTGAAACGGACATGATTCAGTATATCACACAGGGAGATGTTGCCACTGCCCGCTTCCGCATGCCCTCAGAGATAGCATACCTGGCAACAAAAGCCTTCACCGAGGTATTCACAAGTGAAATCAGCGATGAGAATCTGCGCTTCTGGGGAACCATGGTCTCGAATGGCGCGGTATCCGTTTACAATGACGATTTCGTGCACATGACTGCTGCATACGAGATCGCGGAGGGTACTACCCTTGAAGAAATTGCAGCTGTGTACGCTGACTATTTCGGAGTATTCATTCCCTACATGGAACAGAACGCGGAGATGGCGAACTTCTTCAGTATTCAGGATAACGGGATAGTTCAGGTTGACGGAGTTGACTTCTACTCCATGTCCATGAGCATTCAAACTGATACAACCTCCGCCATGACCTTTGATTACTGGTTAACAGTGCGGGACGGTGTACTTCTTCTTGAGACTGCTCCCGATCCGGATAACCTGTTGAGCATTGTTGCCGGCGACTACATTCCCGCGGAGCTTGACGGAACAGGAGACATGGCCGGAGAGATGAGTCTCGCGGGGTACATTGATCTGATCATGACCATGAGCCCCGGCGGAATGGATATTTCTGAAACAGGCTCTGATGTGATATTTAAATGGGATGGCGGCTACGGCGAAAATGAGATTTACGGAGAGATGTCCATGGACGGAAGCGATGCTGTGGCAACAGGATTCGCATTTTACGGACTGATATCCGCCATGCAGTAACAGAGCCATTCAGCTAATTGCCGGGGCATTGCTCACGCAGAGCCCCGGCAATTTGTCTCTACAGTTTATGTTGCGTGTACACCGGAGGCCGACTCCAGAGGCCCGTTGTAGATGGATTGAGCTGCCTCTACACCATTCTTGACAACTTCAAGAGCGCAGTCGGCGGCTCTGTGGGCCATTACAGAGGCAAGTTCCTGCTGCTGTTTCGGTACTTTTTTGAGAACATATTTAGCCAGATTCATTTTCCCCGGCTTTGGCCCGATTCCGAGCCTCAGTCTTGGAAATTCCTCAGTTTTCAGTACCTCAATCGTGTCTTTAAGCCCGTTCTGGCCGCCGGCTGAGCCTCTTTTTCGCAGGCGGAGCGTTCCCAGAGAGAGGTTAATGTCATCGCAGATAAGAAGCATATTTTCGGGATCCTGCTGTCTGGCGGTAAGTATCGCTCCCACTGATCTGCCACTCTCATTCATGTATGTGGATGGCTTAACCAGATGAATGCCGCCTGGAAGGTAAGCTATCTCGAATGCTCCTGCTCTTTTGAAGGAAACGCCGGCTTCACGGGCAAGAATATCTGCCACCCAGAAACCGGCGTTGTGCCATGTAAGCGAGTACTTCAGACCGGGATTACCCAGACATACGATTATGCTGATCTCCGGATCTGATATACCCATTCTCTATTCCTCGGAGGAGTCTTCTCCGCCCTCGGCGGTCTCTTCTTCGGTTCCTTCTTCTCCTTCTTCTTCCTCTTCTTCATCCTTAACAAGCAGTGCCTTGGGAGCGATCACGCCTGCAAGAACAGGATCGAATGCAAGATCCGTTGTAAGGCCTTCAGGAAGATCAACATCGGAGAGGTGAAGTCTGTCTCCGAGATGCAGCGTTGAAACATCAAAAGACATTTCTGACGGGATGTCCGCGGCTCTGACAGTTACTTCAAGCTCATGTGTGATGTGGTCAAGAATTCCACCATCAATAGAGACTCCCACTGGAATACCGGTAAGTTTGATGGGGACAGGAACGGTAACCAGCTGATCATCGGAGACCTGCTGGAAGTCGAGGTGGACAGGCTGATCAGTGAGCGTGTCCCACTGAACTTCCTTGATGATACTCTTAAGCAGTTCTCCCTCGACATCAAGTTCAATGATCCCCAGAGACTTGGAGTAACCAATTTTTGACATGAATTCATGCGTATCAATCTTTACTGATATGTCTGAACCCCTGCCGTAGATAACTCCCGGAAGACTGCCTGCTCTGCGGAGTCTTCTGGACTCCCTGGAGCCGAGATTGACTCTCTTTTCAAATTTTAACTGGATCGGCATTACTATTTCCTTTCATTACTGATGGGAAAGCTGGCTGGGGCGGGAGGATTCGAACCTCCAAATGCAGGGACCAAAACCCTGTGTCTTGCCATTTGACGACGCCCCAATTCCAATTCTATCTTGATTGACAGCGGAACACCCACGGGAATTTCCCGGAAAGATGCCCCTCCGCTTCCTTTGCTTCGGCCTCAGACCTGAAGAGCGCGTAGAACGCGGGTCCGGAACCGCTGAGCCCCCAGTTAACGGTCAACCGGGACAATTCCTCAGCCGTGCGGACTAAACCCGGATAGCGGCTGCGGAGAAGAGTCAGGAAGTCGTTGTCAAGTCTGACAGGGAAAGGCTTACCCTCATGCCAAACTCCAAATTTCAGGGCGGTATAATTGCTTATAGGGCATGCCTCTGTCAAGTCCCCCGGGTGTTCGTCCCACAGTTTAAAGGCTGCCGGTGTGGGAATATTCTCTCCCGAATGAACCAGAATGCAGTGGAAGCGGGGCACAACAGCCGGTTTCAGGATTTCACCTCTTCCTGTAACAAGGGCAGTTCCTCCCGGCAGAAGAAAAAACGGAACATCGCTTCCCAGCGTTTCTCCGAGAGGGGTCAGGTTGATTCTGATCCCGGTGAGTTTTCGCAGCGCGAGGAGAACAGCGGCGGCATCGCTGCTGCCGCCCCCCAGACCTCCCGGAGATGGGATCTTCTTGTGAAGGGTAATGCTGATTCCGCTCCGGTTCTTTATGCCGGTCTTGTCCATAAACGCCTGTGCCGCTCTCCACGCCAGATTGCTCTCATCCGCCGGAGAGGGGATTCCGGTGCATATGAGTGAAATACCGGTGGTGCGGGGATCAAGGGAAACGGTTATTTCATCGGTCAGTGAGACAGTGGAGAAAATACTTTCAAGAGAATGAAAACCATCGGGGCGGAGCCCGGTTATTCTGAGTCCGAGATTTATTTTTGCCGGTGCCTCAATGGAAATTCTGCGCATTATACCGCGGGATTTGTGGCCAGTATCGCCGCTACTGTCGCAACCCAGAGCAAAATGTTGACTTTCAGCGGTGTATCCTTCAGCAGGATTTTATCGGGACTTCCCCCCAGCCCCATGCTGTATACGATGAACATGTATCTGAAAACGCCGTAAGCCACAAATGGTATTGTGATCCACAGGTACGGGGAAACAAAGTCGGCGGTTCTGTCGCTTACCGTGTAGATGGCGTAGCCGATAATACTTGCGGATGCGCTTATCCCAATTACCTGATCGAGCAGAGGAACAGAGTAGTCTTTCAGGTTCTGCCGGTGGTTTTTCGCGTTACTGCCCATGGAAACCAGCTCGTGTCTTCTTTTCGCGAAAGCCAGCAGAGAAGCCAGAAAGAAAGTGCATATCACAAGCCAGGGAGAAAGAGAAATCAGTTCACCGGAGTCATACAGAACCGCGACACCCGCCAGTGCCCGGAGAACAAAGCCCAGGGCGATCAGGATACAATCAAGTATTACAACATTCTTGAGACCGAAAGAGTATGCCAGCTGCTTTACAAAGTAGACAGAATAGACCAGAGCCAGCCACGGTGCCAGTATCCATGCAGTGACCAGTGTTCCTGTTGCCAGAATAATCGCCGCGACAATGGCGCTGCGGACAGAGAGCCTGCCTGAAGCAATGGGTCTGTTGCGCTTCTCGGGATGCAGCCTGTCTTTCCCGCGATCCACTGAATCGTTTATCAGGTAGATCGTCGAGGCGATAAGGCCGAAACCCAGAGCGGCCAGAGTTGTTTCCTCAAGAGCCCTGAGTGACCATACTTTACCGAAAAGCAGAGCCGCGAATACAAAGAAGTTTTTTGTCCACGCCTTAACGCGCATTGCTTCAATAAGAGTTTTGAATGATTCCATCAGAGTAAAATAACAGCATGTCATCATCTTTCACAATGTCGGCAGCGGTGCGCTTATTTTGCTATATTCCTCCCCGATTCGTTTTCCATGCACAACAAAGAGTTTCTGCATCAAACAGGGGAGTATGCTGTTGAAATACACGATTTTTCTGCTTGTTTTGTTTTCTTCTATCATGCTGGCACAGGCCGAGTTAAGCATAGAACACCTTGACTATACTGATCATGGTAATTCCGGATGCGAGCTGGAAACTCCACTTTCTGTCGAGGTTACATCCTCTCGTTCCGGAGCTCCCGTTCGCAATTATCAGGTTCACTTCGCCATTATCGGCGGGGATGCTGAACTGATACCCGCTGAAGGGTACTACACCATTGAAGAGGGCTCAGCCGAAGGTCTTGTTGTGCAAACGGACGAAAACGGTATAGCCCGCGTTGATGTTGAACTTGGTAAAATGGGAGAAATAACTGTAGCTGCCTCGATCACAGACAGTGACGGTGTACCCTCAACTGTATCTTTCGGTTTTGTTTCTCTGGATGTCAAAGCTATTGTCTTTCAGATAATTGGTGGTCTGGCTGTGTTCCTGCTGGGTATGCAGATGATGTCGGCAAATCTTCAGCAGGTGGCTGGAAACCGGATGAAGTCTATCCTCCGGACTCTTACCGCCAACCGATTCATGGGCATAATCGCCGGCGCTCTGGTTACCGCCCTGGTGCAGAGTTCCAGCGCTACAACAGTTATTACGGTTGGCTTCGTGAACAGTGCTCTCATGACACTGCAACAGGCTGTGGGCGTGGTTCTGGGGGCAAACATAGGAACCACTATTACCGGACAGCTTATTGCTTTCAAAATCACCAGATACGCCTTTCCAATGATTGCTCTGGGTTTTGCCCTCTCCGCTTTTTCAAAAAACAGGAAAAGACAGATGTGGGGGAAAGTAATTCTTGGTCTCGGACTGCTGTTCCTGGGCATGACAACCATGAGCGGTGTTATGAAGCCGCTTCGGGGCAGCGCCCCCGTAAGAGAGTTCTTCACCGCCTTCAGCGCCAATCCCATTCTCGCGATAATCGCGGGTACGCTGGTTACGGTATTTGTGCAGAGTTCCAGTGCCACAGTAGGGCTCACAATGACCCTCGCGGGATCAGGATTGATAGGGCTTCAGGGGGCAATCTTTCTTGTGCTGGGCGACAACATAGGAACCACTATTACCGCTCAGCTTGCTGCCATTGGAAGCAACCGGGCGGCAAAGCAGGCGGCAATGGCTCACACTCTTATCAATCTGATTGGCGCCGTCTACTTTGCCCTGCTTGCTCTGGATCAGGACGGTTTTTTCATAAAGCTGGTGAGACGGACCTCCAGCGATGCCATGAGACAGGTCGCGAATGCCCATACCATGTTCAATGTGGTGAACTGTTTACTGTTTATTCCACTTGTGCCCGCCCTGACCAGACTTTGCAGAATCGTCATTCCCTCCGGCGATGACGACGCCCCGGAACCTGATATTCTTCTTGATTCCAATCTTCTCGCTACTCCGATTCTTGCTCTTGACAACCTGGACAGAGAAATAGCAAAGATGGCCCGTGTGTCAGGGAAGGGTGTCTGCCGGGCCGCTGAACATTTCCTCTTCGGAAAGCATCAGGCGAAAAGAATTCTGGCCATGGAAGACAGTGTTGACGATATGCAGAGGGACTTAACAGTCTACGCGTCACAGCTCTTCAAGGAGAATCTCTCCCATGAACAGACTCTGAGGCTCCCGGTTATTCTTCATTCCATTAACGATATAGAGAGGGTTTCCGATCATGCGGTGAACATGGTGGAGGCCAGAAACCGGGTTGAAGGCAATGTGCTTGACTCCGAGGGGCCGCTTACTGTCGCGGCCGGTCAGGCATTTGAAACACTCAGGGAGATGGCGGATCAGGTTGTAACCGCACTGGAAACCCATGACCTTAAGGCGGCTCAGAAGGTTCTTATCCTTGAAGGAAGAATGAATCAGATAGAGGAAGAAGCCAGAGACAATTACGGAAATTCCCTGGCCACTTACGGAATTGCCAATATGACAGGCCTGGCAGTTCTGGATTTCATTGACTATTGCGAAAGGGCCGGTGATCACATGAAGAACATCGCCCAGTCAATTATTGGAGGAGGTGTCTGGCATGGACAGGAACCGGGAGAGTAGTTTTACAGTTGATCTGGACCGAATTGAGGAGGGCATCGCTGTCATTCTTGCCCCGGGAGGTTTTCAGTGGCATCTGCCTGAATCATATTTACCTCAGGGTGTTACCGAGGGAATGACAATGAATGTTACCCTTGAAAAAGACGAAGAGGCAACTCAGGCAAGACTGGAAAGAATCAGGAATCTTCGCTCAAGTCTGGAGAACCGGTGAGCGGAAACTGCCCGGGTAAACTTGTTCTTGTTGCCACTCCCATCGGCAATCTGGACGATATGTCACCAAGAGCTCTGGAAGCACTCAGCACAGCCGACGCTGTAATGGCTGAGGACACCAGACGAACCGGCAGATTTGTTCCGGAACGCAGGCGCCTCTACAGTTGCCACGATCACAACATCAGAGGGAGACTTCCTCAGATTGAGCAGTTTCTCCTCGGGGGAGCCACAGTGGCAATGGCCAGTGACGCGGGTACCCCGGGGATATCGGATCCTGCCTACAGAGCTGTGGGGCTTGCTGTGGAACTTGGCGCGGAGGTCACCATGATACCCGGACCCTCCGCTGTTATCATGGCTCTTGTCGTGTCTGGTCTTCCCACAGACAGATTCGCCTTTGAAGGGTTTCTTCCATTCAAGCAGGGTAAAAGGCGCAGAAGACTGGAAGCTATGGCCGGATACACCGGGACAATTGCCTGCTATGTTGGTCCTCACCATCTGTCTTCCGTTCTTGAGGCTATGTTCTCGGTATTCGGAGACCGGCGGGCTTGTGTCGCCCGGGAGATGACCAAGCTTCACGAGGAAATTGTGCGCGGTACCCTTTCGAATCTTATGGAAAGATATTTGACTTCCATTCCCAAAGGCGAGATAACCCTTCTGGTGGAAGGAGCCTCAGATTGAGTTTTCACAGAGTAAGAATGGCATTTAAGAGTCTGCTTGGTCCGGTAATTCCATTTCTGGTTAAACTGGGTGTTACACCTGCCGGTGCCACCACTGCCGGACTTGTTATTACCATTCTGGGTTCATGGTTTGTATGGAAAGGGACTTACCTTACAGGAGGAATAATTCTTATCCTTGGAAGCCTCTTTGATGCCGTTGACGGAAGCATTGCCAGATTGACAGACACTTCTTCCAAGGGTGGTGCCGCCCTTGATTCTGTTATGGACAGGGTGGGCGAAATTCTTGTTCTAACTGCGGTGCTTGCAGGAAAAGCCGGAAGTGAACATGATAGCTTGTTGTATATTATTCCTGCGGCTATGGGCGGTTCACTTCTTGTGAGCTATGTTCGTGCCCGTGCCGAGGGGCTTGGTATTGACTGCGAGGTAGGTCTGTTCACCAGAACTGAGAGGCTCGTGCTGGTAATCGCCGGTATCGTTTTCTCTTCTTTCTGGGGATCAGTTGTTATTGTCTGGAGTTGTGCCGTTATCGCGGCGGGTTCCTGGCTCACGGCCTTGCAGCGGTTGTTGAAAGTTACACGGGACGGGAAAGGGATTCCTCTGGACTAGGGGCGTCTTTTCCCTCGAAACATTATACCCGTCTAGGGAGGATATTGAATGTCAAAGAAAGTAAGGGTAGCTATTATCGGAGTGGGCAACTGTGCAAGCAGCCTCGTTCAGGGTGTTGAGTACTACAGAAATTCCAAAGATGAAGACAAGGTTCCCGGTCTTATGCATGTGAACCTGGGTGGCTATCATGTGAAAGATGTGGAATTCAGCGCAGCCTTTGATATTAATGTGACCAAGGTCGGAAAAGATCTCAGCGAGGCAATCTTTGCTGACCCGAACTGTACCATAAAGCTCTGTGATGTTCCCAAACTTGGTATTACCGTTAACAGGGGAATGACCCACGATGGCATAGGTAAGTATCTTAAGCCGGTAATCGAGAAGGCCCCTGGACCAACAGCTGACATTGTGAGCATTCTGAAAGAAACAAAGACAGATGTGGTAGTCAGTTACCTGCCTGTTGGCAGTGAAGAGGCCACAAAGTGGTATGTGGAGCAGATACTTGAAGCCGGATGCGCCTTCGTTAACGCCATTCCTGTTTTCATCGCTCGCGAGCCCTACTGGCAGAAGCGCTTCCGTGACAAGAACCTTCCATGTATGGGAGACGACATAAAGAGTCAGGTTGGCGCCACCATTCTTCACAGGGTACTGACAAGACTTTTCGAAGATCGCGGTGTAAGGCTTGATCGTACATACCAGCTTAATGTCGGAGGAAACACAGATTTCCTCAACATGCTTGAGCGCGAGCGTCTTGAGTCAAAGAAGATAAGCAAGACCAACGCTGTTACCAGCCAGATTCCCGGTGGTATACTTCCCCGCAATGTTCATATAGGTCCCAGCGATTACATTGAGTGGCTGGATGACAGAAAATGGTGTTACATCCGTATGGAGGGAACAAGTTTCGGTGATGTGCCCTTGAACATTGAAACAAAGCTTGAAGTCTGGGACAGCCCGAACAGCGCCGGTGTTATCATTGATGCTGTCCGGTGCGCCAAGCTCGCGCTGGACAACGGTCTCAGCGGTGCTATTGAGGCTCCCTCCAGTTACTTCTTCAAGTCACCTCCCGTGCAGTACTACGATGACGAGTGCCACAGAATGACCGAAGAGTACATTGCTGCTTACAGTCAGAAAAAAACTGACAGCAAGAATAAAGCTGAAAAGAAATAGGAGATAGTTTGCCCGGACTTTTCGTAACCTTTGAGGGTGTCGAGGGCTCGGGCAAGTCATCCAGGTGCAGATATCTGCTGCAGGCTCTCCGGAAGACCGGATGTGAGACAGTTTTCACGCGGGAACCCGGAGGGCCTGATGTTTCAGAGAGAATTCGTTCTATCCTTCTGAACCCCGAGCTTGATGTTCCTCCACTGACAGAGCTGATGCTCTACTTTGCCAGCCGGGCCGCGAATGTTGACAGGGTGATTCGGCCCGCTCTGAGCAGGGCGGCCATTGTTTTGTCTGACAGGTTCAGTGACGCGACCTTCGCCTATCAGGGCTGGGGAAGAGGTCTTCCTTTAAACGAAATGAAGGCAGCCAATGAGCTTGCCACCGGAGGGCTGAAACCTCATCTGACAATTCTTATGGATCTGGATCCCGAAGAGGGCTTCAGAAGAATGAATCTTTCGGGAAGAAATCTTGACCGGATAGAAATGGAAGATCTTTCTTTTCATCGCCGGGTAAGGGACGGTTATCGCGATCTCGCGGACAGAGAGCCGGAACGATTTCTCGTGGTGGACGGCAGGCTCAGAGAAGAGGAGCAGGATTCATTGATACTGAATGAGGTTTTTAAAAGGATCGCAGAGAGAAAGGTTATCGATATATGAAAGACCTTGTACCGGGATGGGTTGCGGTAACAACAGGCACACTGCTGCTCACAGCAGCTCTTGTGCTGGGGCTTCCGCCGGTTGCTGCTGCCCGGGATGAAGAAACACCTGCGGCCAGAGCCTCATCTCTGGAACTGTTTTTTGATGTTTACGGTATTACCCGATCTTCCTATGTGGATACTGTTCAGAGCAGAGAACTTGTTGAGGAAGCACTTCAGGGAATGCTGCAATCTCTCGATCCCAACAGTGTTCTTCTAACACCCGAGGAACTGGAGAATCTCCAGATTCAGCTTGAGGGCTCTTTTGAAGGCGTTGGGATTACACTGGGGCAAAGGGATAACTGGCTCACAGTTATTTCTCCCCTTGAGGGAACTCCCGCGTACAGAGCCGGTATGAAGGCAGGTGACCGTATTATAGAGATTGACGGTGTATCCACAGAGGGTATCACAACAACTGAAGCCGTCGGTTTCATCAGAGGGCCCGGCGGTACTGTGGTTGATCTCACGGTTAAAAGACCGGGGATGAATGATCCTATCGTTTTCCCAATTGAAAGAGATGTAATTGATTTCCCATCGGTTTCCGCCGGCTTTATGGTCGCGCCGGGAATTGGATATGTGCGGCTGTCCCGCTTCAGCGAGGAATCAGCCAGTGAGATTCTTGAAGCTGTTAATGAGCTGCGTGATCAGGGTGCCGATAAAATGATTCTGGATTTGCGGGGAAACTCCGGCGGGCTGATGCTTCCTGCCATAGATGTGGCAGATATTTTCCTTCCGGCCGGAGCGGTTGTTGTTACCACGAGGGGGCAGGCAGTCGGAGAGTACACCTACAGAACCAGAAGGGGCGTTCTTTACAGCGGAGAACTCGTTCTGCTTGTGGATGGAGGCAGTGCCAGTTCCTCCGAAATTCTCGCAGGAGCCCTCCAGGATCAGAATGCCGCAACTCTGATTGGAACAAGGACTTTCGGCAAGGGATCAGTACAGTCTCTTTCTGACCTGGGGGAGTACCCCGGGCTGGGGCATTACGGTGTCAAGCTTACAACTGCCAGATACTACACCCCGAATGGAAACAGTATTGACAGAACTCTCCGGGATGACTTCATGGACTCGGACGCGGAGGAAATCTGGGGTATCACCCCCGACATTACAGTTGAATCCGATTCCTTCGGTGTTGACCTGGTCGCGGAACTGGAGTTCGATGGCCACTTCTTCCATTTTGCTGTGGATTACACCCTGCAGAATGACATTTCCCTTGACTTCTGGCCGGATGACGCGGTTTTTCAATCTTTCAGAGACTACATGGACGCAGAGGATATTGAATACACCGAAGATGAGTTCGCCGAAAGCTATTTCTACATGGAGCGTGCCCTTCTCCGGGAGATAGCTCTGCGTGAGTGGCCCATGAGTCGCTACTACGAGGTAACCGCACCTCACGATGATACGATTGTTCGCGCAATAGAATATCTCACGGAGGAGTAGCTGCCATGATTATCAAATTCGGCACATCCGGATGGCGGGGTGTAATCTCCCGCGAATTCACATGGGACAGGGCAATGGCCGTTGTTGACGCCATCGCGATGAGACTGAGGGAAACCGGGTACAACAATATTGCAATCGGGGGCGACTGCCGTTTCCTCTCTCCAGAGCTTGCGGAGGCCACTGCCGAAAGAATGGCCCGGTACGGATTCAAAGCGTATGTCTCCGAAAGAAGTGTACCCACACCGGTGCTTTCCCACGCCTGCCGGAAGATGGGTCTTGGAGGGGTAATCAACTTCACCGCCAGTCATAATCCTCCTCTGTACAACGGCATCAAATTCAGTCCTTTTCACGGTGGACCCGCTGATGGCAGAGACACCGCGAGAATTGAGGAACTGATAGTTTCAGGCGCCATCCCCGAAAGTATTACAGGTGGTTTTGTCTCAAAAACCGATTTCATAACTCCATACCTCAAAGACATTGATGAATTTATCAGTGTTGATACCTTCAGAAAAGCTGACTCTCTCAGAGTTGTCTATGATGCTTTCAGTGGTGCCGGCAGCGGGGTTCTTGACCGTAAGCTTACTGAACTTGGCGGTTCTGTTCGAGTTCTGAACGGGAAGAGAGATCCTCTTTTCGCCGGGCGTGAGCATCCTGAACCCAACGAGCAGTGTCTTTCTGATCTTTCTGAAAGTGTCAGACGAAGCGGAGCTTCCCTTGGAGTAGCGACAGATGGTGACGCGGACCGATTCGGGATAGTTGATGAGAACGGTAACTATGTGACTCCTCATGACTTCATGGCTCTTCTTGTTGATTATCTGGCGGAATCAGGGCAGACCGGAAGAATTGTCCGCTCCATAACCACTGGAAGTCTCCTTGACAGAGTGGCGGAGGCAAGGGGTCTTGAAGTCAAAGTTACACCTGTCGGCTTCAAGTACCTGGGGGCTGAAATACTGAAAGGCGGCGTTCTCCTTGCCGGTGAGGAAAGTGGCGGTCTTTCTCTCGGAACCCATGTACCGGAGAAAGACGGTGTGCTGGCCGGTCTTCTGGCGGCTGAAATGGTCTGCCATTACGGTGAAGGCCTTGGCTCCCTTCTTACAAAGCTCTGGGCCGTTCACGGCAGGTTTTACAACACAAGGCTCGATCTTCCCCTGGAGCCCGCCATGAAAGAATACATTGTGGAGAATCTCTTCAATTCCGACATGAAAGAGGCAGCAGGTTTCCCTGTACGGCAGGTTAACAGGATTGACGGTGTTCAACTGGTACTTGATGATAATACATGGGTTCTTGTACGGCTCAGCGGTACTGAACCTCTTGCAAGAATATATGTTCAGTCACAGAGCGCAGAGGAAAACAAGAGAATTTCCATCGCTCTGGCTGAGGAATTCGGGAAGAGCTGATATGAGACTCTTCGAGGAAACCCTGTCCATTTCCATCAATTCCATCCCGAGGGGAACCTCCCTGGAAACATTCAGCATTGAAATGAAGAATGTTCCGTGGAACATTCCAGGAGTTGAACTCAGCTCCGAAGAAGGCATTCTTGACCTTGATATTGTAAGAACCGAGTACGAAATTATTGTCAGGGGATTTCTTGAAGCTGATTTTACCGTACAGTGTGCCAGGTGTCTGACTCCGGTGGTTTTTCCTGTAACCGCCGGGATAGAGAGAATGTACTCGTGGAATCCGGATATGCTTTCGGATCCGGAAGTTGAGCCAGTCTCGCACAATGACGGAACTGTTTGTATATTAGACCCTGTCCGTGAAGCGATTATTTTTTCCCTGCCCGCCATGCCGCTTTGCACTGAACAGTGCAGAGGGCTTTGTCCCAGGTGCGGGATTAATCGTAACATAGAAGAATGTGAACACGGTTTCGAAGCCTGAGCTTCGAGCGTATAAATGAAAGCGAGATCTAAATGCCCGTTCCAAAAAGAAGGCATTCCTCCACAAGGCGCGACAAAGGTCGTACCCACTGGAAGATTGCTGTGAAGTCAACAAGTTCATGTCCTCAGTGCGGAGAGCCAAGATTGCCTCACAGGGTTTGTAAGCACTGCGGCTATTACAACGGTCGCCAGGTCACAGAGCCTGTTGAAGACTAGATTCATTCCTGAGCAGGACAGAACTTGAGTAAACCAGTTGTTGTGGCACTTGATGCCATGGGCGGAGATTACGGTCCCGGCGTTGTAGTCGGCGGGGCCGTGCGATTTTTCAAAGAGAGCCCGAAAAAAATTCTCAGAGATGTGAAGATTATAATTGTGGGGCATCAGGACACAATTGCCAGACTGCTGACCAATGCCGGCGGACAGAAACTTCCTATAGAAATTCAGCATGCCTCACAGGTGATCACAATGGATGACCACCCTGCCGGGGCATTAAAGCAGAAACCGGACAGCTCCATGGTGGTCATGGCAGGGCTTCAGCGCAAGGGCATTGCCAATGCCATGGTGAGTCCCGGCAACACTGGCGCGATGATGGCAAGCAGCATGTTCGCCCTTGGCAGGATCAAGGGCATTTCCCGTCCTGCTCTCGCGAGTACAGTACCAACCATTGGAAATCCTACAATTCTCGTGGATGTCGGGGCTAATGTGGGCTGCCGTCCGCAGCTGCTTAACAAATTCGCTTTTATGGGCAGTATTTACTCAAGGCTGGTTTTTGGTGTGGAGAATCCCAAAGTATCGCTGCTGAATGTGGGCAGTGAACCTTCCAAGGGTCCCGCTGATATCAAAGAAGTTTATAAAATGCTCGAAAAATCCCCCCTCAACTTCACCGGCAATATTGAGGGGAACGGTATTCTTATGGGCGACGCTGATGTTGTCGTTTGTGACGGCTACACCGGCAATGTTCTTGTTAAATTCATAGAGTCAATTGCTTCCATGGTCGGGGGAACTCTTTATCTTGAAATGAAGAAGCAATGGACTTCCAGGATGGGCTATTTGTTTATGAGACCATCCTTCAATAAATTAT
>JAUVIS010000050.1 GCA_030592635.1 Candidatus Fermentibacteraceae bacterium
CAAAGGGAGTCTCTACAAACTTGAGGGATTGAGCTCCATTGTAAACAGGACTTACATCTTCAATGGTAGCAACGCCGTTGCCGTAGATACCCAGAACAGTATCTGTTCCTTCCCAGCCGTATGTTTCTGTTTGAAAAGCCTGTGCGGCGAGGGGAAGGGAAAGAAGCAGAGTAGCAAAGAAAAGCAGGGATTTCATAATCTTCTCCCGGTATATTAGAAAAGAGCCTCAGAGGGACTTCGTGTTTCGAAGCCCAACTGCATATAATACTAGATTGTTAAGCTGTAGTTAAGGGGAATGTAAACACGTGAAATACAACGACATGCATGTTCATACATCGTCTTCTCCCGATGCGGAGATTCCCGCGGTTGAGCTTTGCCGCATTGCCCTTGAGGTCGGTGTTGAAACTATTGGTTTTGTGGCTCATGTTGATCTTCATCCTTCTGACCACTGCTGCAACGGGTTTTCAGAATCAGACTATCTTGCCGAGCTTGATCTGGCGGAGTCATCTGGTGTTCGAGTTTTGCGGGGGCTTGAAGTGGGTGAACCGCACAGGTACATGGAAGAGGCCGAGCTGCTGTTTACCCGAAGCCGATACGATTTTATCACAGGAGCCCTGCACTGGCTCGGGGACAGACACATTCTTAAAGGAGCCCCATTTTTTCGTGGAGATGCTCTGGAAATAGTTAAGGAGTACTACAGGGAGACTTTAGTTATTGTGCAGAATAGCCCTATCAACATCCTTGCCCACATGGGAATTCTCCGAAGGGGAATGGCACAGGCCGGGCTGACGGTGGATTTGAATGAAACCGTATTGTTTCCGTCTTTGATAGGCGAGATTCTTGAGACTATGATTCGGCGTGGAATTGCACTGGAAGTAAATACAGCGGGACTTCGAAGACCGGAGAGAACGACATATCCCATCGCCGATGTTCTTCGTATGTATTCAGAGCTGGGAGGAGAGCGGATTACCCTTGGCTCGGATACACACAGATACAAGAATGCATTTTTCGGACTTTCGGCAGGACATTCTCTCATTAAATCCTGCGGGTTCGCGGATTACGGTGTTTTTGTTAACGGTGAGTATACAGCCGCCCCTTTACTCAGTAGTTAGTTTAAAGCATAATTAGTCAGGCGGTTGAGCACCGTCTGGCAAACCGGAAGAGATTCCGGGACGCAAAGCCTACGGATCCTAACCTGTTTTGGGGAAGCAGGAAGGATGGCCGGGTTACCGTTGTTAAACGCAAACCGGGAGAGATCCCGGGACGCAAAGCCCACGGGTCCTCGCCCTTTCGGGAAGGATGGCCGGGCTACCTGACGCTCCGCTGAAATACGCGGAGGAATTTGGAGGTGCTCTTATGAAGAAGATTATGGTGCTTACAGCACTGCTTCTTCCGACGGTTCTGCTGGCTTCCGTAACGGAGACAGTCATACCGTCCACTTCCGATGCATATCTGGCGGTTGCCGGGAATGCCATGGAAGATGGAGACTTCGACGCTGCGCTTCTTCTTTATGAAGAGGCTGTAGAGAGGGATCCCCACTCTCAGATTGCTCTTGCAGGAAGGCTTGTTGCTTTCTCAGAGAGTCGCGTCTATGGGTCGGCAACCATCGAGGTGGCCGGTTTGAACTAAGCTGGAGGTTTCGGCTGGAGAGCCTCACAGCCCTTCAGCCGGGGCCTGAGAAAGCGGCAATTAGCCTGGAAGCGTGCATAGTGAGTTGTGTTTCGGAGGGTTGTAAGTACAGAGAACAGGAAGTCTACAGGCCTTCTTTGAGGATCTGGGTTTTTGTGTTTGGTATCACTTTTGCCTATTTCTTCATCTTTTTCGCATACCCCAGGCCGGTTCTTCTGGCTCTTGTTGCCGTTCCACTGCTTTTCACAGCGATACTCTATATGCCCAATCCCCGCACATGGCTTCTTCTTCTTCCAGCTGCTATTACATTCGGTGACCGCGCATTTGACTATGGACCATTCTATATAGCTGTTGCCACTGTTGCTGTTCTCTCATCCTCGCTGTTTTATCTGACCGTCAAAGTCGCAGGCTTCAGAAAGTTCCCCCGATTTCCCATACCTGTTTACATTGTTCTGGCAGCGTACCTGGCCCAGCTTGCTTCAATGTTTATGTCTTTACATCATCACGATAATCTTGTGGGCAATACTCTCAGGGAAGCCAACAAGTTGTTTATTGCCGCCGTTCTTCTTCCCGTTATTTACGATTGGTACGGTCGCGGGGAGTGGTTTGCGAGAATGCTTAAAATGCTAGCTTCCATGCTTCTTGTGATGTCTATATATGGAGTATATCAATATAATGCAGGAAATCTCGATACACTGGGAGAGAAAGCTTCCGGTTATGACCTTGCGGGGAGAATCTATTCCACTATTGCTGGCGGACCGAATTCCTACTCGGGAGTGCTGGAACTTCTTGTACCTACTGCACTGGCATCCATGTTCTTCTTCAAAAAAAGAATATGGAAAGGAATTGCGCTTGCGGCTGTTCTTCTTGGTATCCAGAATGTTATGTACACCTTCTCCAGAGGAGGGTTTCTTACTGTAACGCTATCGTGCTTTATCTATCTTGTTTACAGGTACAGAAAGAAAATATGGGTACCCATTCTTGCGATGACTATTTTTGCGGGCGGTTTGCTGGGCAATGCCGATGAATTCAAGAGGCAACTTACGGTCTTCGGAAATACCAGATCCCTGATAATGGATACAAGTATGCTGCACAGATACACATCTTACAAAGGATTCCTGAATCATATAGAGAGATCTCCAATCGAAGGGGTGGGCTGGGGCAGCAGAGAATTTTACCACAGCAGAACATCTTTATATTCTTTCTGGGAAGTAAGACACGAGGACAGTATTGAAAAAATAACAAGATTTGGCGGGTTGAACTCCCTTTTTCTTGAGATGCCCTACAAGGGAGGTGTTTTTTCCGCGCTTTCTCTTTTGCTCCTGATAATCGCTGCAGGGTTGACATCCATCAAACTGCTGAGATCCGGCAGCGACAAATCGCTTGGCATGGGACTGATCTGCGGACTTGCTGCTTTCGGGGCTCATCAGGCCGTAGATAATCTGCTTCCGTGGCCTCAGACCGGAGCTTTCTTCTGGCTGGTCTTTGCGCTCCTGATAAGTATTGCTTATCCTTGTTGCGGCAAAGAAGTGGATTCACTATAAATTCTGGATGTTTTTTCTGCAGGGAGGGGATCTGTTCTGACGGTAATTCTTGAAAATATATTCCGGATATGCGTGGGTATGATTCTTCTGCCCATGGTTGTGTATCCGCTTATCATGTTTCTTCTTGGGCTGTTCTTTCCGCGCAGGAAGGGTTCCTCATTCAAAGAGTATCCGATTGTCAGTGTTATGGTTGCTGCACGGAACGAGGAGAAGTGCATTGGCGACAGACTTCGAAATCTTCTTGCGCAGGATTATCCGAAAGACAAGTTTGAGATACTTGTCGCATCCGATGTGTCTACCGACAGAACCGATGAGATCGTAAAATCTTTTGAGGGGAGTGGAGTGCGTTTCCTGAGGCTGGAGAGACGAATGGGCAAATCCGCACTTATGGTGGAACTTTCAAAAAGAGCCAGAGGGAAAATTCTTGTTTTTACCGATGCCAATACTCAGTTCAACCCCGATACAGTGAGAGAACTGGTGGAACCTTTCGCTGATCCGGCAGTGGGGTGTGTGGATGGTTCTAAACAGAACAGTTTGAACTCGATCACATGTGAGTCTATTTACTGGCGATACGAACAGATGCTGAAAGCACTGGGCAGCAGGATTGGAGCTGTTCTCGGAGCAACAGGAGCAGTATTTGCGGTACGGAGGAATCTTTATAATCCCCCCGATCCTGCAAGGGCGGATGATTTTGAAACCGCCGTTTCTACTCGTATTCAGGGTTTTGCGTGTCTTTACAATCATCGGGCCATTGCCGTGGAACCAACTCCGGATGATGTCAGTCAGTACCGTCGTCTGGTGCGAATCGTCAGCTGGATGATAGGCTCAGCTTTCTCTCTGTCCGGCAAGGCAGTTAAAAGAAAAAGGTACTGCCTCGCTCTACAGCTTGCGATCCACAAAATACTCAGGTGGAATATGGGAGTTTTTGCCATTATTGCCAGCATTGCCAGCATTCTACTCGCAATATATGATTCACCCGTGAATCTTTTCTTTGTAAGTACCACAGTTTTTAACTCTATTGCTCTCGCGGGGAAGGTTGCCGGCAGCAGAATGCCGTCTTCGCTGCGATTACCTTACTTTTTCTGGCTGATGTGCCTTGCTTCGCTTTCTGGAATTGTCAGAGCTGTTTCTTCCCGGAGTGTTTCTGTATGGGATCATAGCGCAAGGTAGTTTTACGCAAGGAGGATTTATTGATGCTGAATACAGGTTTTGGTTTTCTCCTGCTGATGGTTATGCAGGCATATACACCTTTTACGCCAGCTGATTATTTTGATCCAGGGGAGTATCAGATCAGTCCCGGCGATGAAATATGGGTATCACTGCCCGGCGGGATTCCTTTTTCCGGGCTGGAGGAAGCAGTTTCAGTGGTATTATTTCCTGTCGCGCTGGATGGAATTCTGAATATCCCCGCAATGCCGCGGATTGATACAAACGGGATGACCCTTCAGGTTCTTCAGGACACAATCGCTGGACTCTTCGCTGATGTTTACAGGGGGATGAATGTCAGTGTGGGTCTTGCCAGATCCGCAAGTTTTCAAATTCCTGTTACGGGGCAGGTCGGCAGGCCGGGAATTGTCACAGTGAATGGTCTTTCACGACTGACAGAAGCGCTGGGGAGTGCCGGGGGAGTTACCTCCACCGGGGCAACTTCGGAAGTTCTTGTCATTTCATTGGACGGTGATTCTACAGCTTTCAATCTGAATGATTTTTTAGTAAACGGAAACATGAATTCGAATCCGCTTATGCTTAGGAACTCCAGGATACATGTTCAGACTACTGCCGCTACAATTATTGTAGAGGGCGCTCTTGCTGTTCCATTGGCTGAGCTGGGGACAGTATTAATTCCGACAAAGCGGATACCGGTTGAATTTATTCCCGGAGAATGTGCCAGAGAAGCAGTAGCAAGGGTGGGCGGAGCATCCAGCGTCGCGAATCTTGACGGATGCTATGTATGTCGAATTAATACTGATTCGGTACCAGCTATGATACCGTTCAGTGTGCAGGGCGCAGTCGCGCCTGTTCAACTTCAACCAGGAGACAGAGTAGTAGTACCTTCGTCGTTCGGATTCATTAGTGTTACAGGGCAGGTTATTGCTACTGCACCTGTTCCATACTCTCCGGGAATGACAGTCAGCTATTACATTGGAATGGCTGGAGGTTATAGCTCAGTAGCCAGGCGAAACAGTATTAACATGGTGTTGTCTGACGGAGCAAAGATTGATGCTGAGCTTACAGATGTCGTGCCGCCTGGGGCAACCATTGAGGTTCCAAGAATTCCTGTTAAGTTCTGGGAGGAATACTTGACTATTCTCACCGGAATTGCGACAGTTGTGATTGCATATCAAAGCATATTTAATTAAAGGAAGAAAATGAGTAGAGCGCCCAATAACTTTCTGTATATTCTGTTGAAAAACAGGATATTCATAATAAAAGTATTCGCTATTGTAATGTCCATAACCATTGGCGTCACTTATCTTCTCCCAAAAAAATACACGGTAACAACGGTTATTCTTCCTCCCGAAGAGCAGGCCTCTCCCGCAATGAGCCTGGGAGGGCTTTCGCTGGGTGAGTTCGCTGGATTTTTCAGCGGGGGAATGGGATACTCTCTTCCCCTGATGACCACACTTGCGGATGTCTATTCGGAAATACTTAACAGCAGAACCCTCATTGATCACACTATTCTAAGCACAGGGTATCTTGACAGTCTTGACTTCACTGAAAGATACGAAACGCAGCCGGAAGTCGCTTTGTTTCTGGCGAGAAAAGCATTCAGGAAGAACTATTCCGCGACAGTAACCTCTTCGGGATTTATTCAAATTGAAGTTACCACAGGGAAACCCATGTACTCTGTTGAAATCTCAGAGCGGGTTGTTTCTCTTCTTGACAGCATAAACACCAGCATTACCGTGGCGCGTTATCGAACCAGCAGAGAAGGCACTGAAAACCAGCTGGTTGTCGCACAAGCCGGACTTGAGAATACTACTGCTGCCATACTCCGATTTGAAGAAGAGTACGGTACTATTCTGCCCAATGAGGAGCTTGCGCAGGTAATGTCTGTTCTCGCGGATATGAAGGGCAGATACATAGAGACAACCATGATGGCCAGCGCAGTTCGAAACGGTATAAGATCCGGAACTACAGCACAGCTTCTGGAACTCGAAACTACTGCCGGAGCACTGAGACAGTCAATAGAAATGATTGAGTACGGTTCATCTTCGGATGGTGTTGATCTCGGAGTGGGTCTGGGCAATCTTCCTCCCGCAATGATACAGTACGCAAGGCTTCAGACCGATTTTGAAATGCAGCTGAAGATGTCCACCGCTCTTGAACTTCAGGTTGAACAGGCGCTTATCCAGGAAGCCAGCATTACAAGTTCACTGCGAATACTTGATCCTCCCAGGCATCCCGGATGGAAGAGTAAACCAAAGAAACTTTACATCTGGATAGAGCTGTTCCTTGTTACCACAGTATTTCTTGGTGTGTTTCTTTTCTCGCGCGAGAGATGGCATCAACTTCGCCGGGAGGATCCCGAAATCTGGAACAAGTGGAATACCCTGAAACAGGAAATCAAAAACGACTTCAGAAGAAAGAAGCGGAAGTAACCCGGGTTTACCGGAGAACTTCCACTCCCATTCTTTCGGCCAGAGCAGACGGCAGTTTGATGCTTCCATCTGCCTGTTGTCCATTTTCCACCAGAGAGATGATCAGTCTGGGCAGGGCAAGCCCTGAGCCGTTAAGGGTATGTATAAACTGCTGCTTTCCGCCTCCGGCGGGTCTGTATCTCATGTTGCCTCTTCTGGCCTGAAATTCACGGAAATTGGCTATGGATGATACTTCAAGCCATTTATTCTGACCGGCAGACCATATCTCAATATCAAAGCATTTTGCTGCGGCAAAACTGAGATCTCCGGAGGCAAGAAGCAGAATTCTGTATGGAATACCGAGAAGCTCCAGCATACCGGCTGCGTGATTCAGAAGTTCCTCATGAGCCTCTTCCGATCTATCAGGATGCTCAAGACGAACCATCTCCACTTTCTCGAACTGGTGAACTCTGTTCAGCCCTCTGTTGTCTTTTCCGTAGCTGCCCGCTTCTCTTCTGAAGCAGGGAGTGTAACCGCAGAGTCTCACAGGCAGATCTGCTTCTTCCAGAAGCTGATCCCTGTACAGGTTGGTGACGGGCACTTCACCCGTGGGAATCAGGTAAAGATTGTCTCGATCGATCTTGTACATATCATCTTCCATTTTGGGAAGCTGCGCTGTGGCGGTCATAGACTCCTTTTTTGCCACAAATGGAGCCCATATTTCCTCCATGCCGCTTTCAATATGATAATCCAGCATCCAGCTTATAAGGGTTCTCTGAAGCTTCGCGGCCCACCCCCGGAAGAGAATAAAGTTGGATCCGGCAATTCTGCCTGCCGCCTCCGGCTGGAAAACATTTTCCATGAGTTCCCAGTGGGGCTTAGCCTGAAAATCAAATTCCGGGATTTCGCCCCAGGTTCGGAGGACAACATTATTTTCTTCGCCGCCCAGGGGAACATCGGGATCGGGAATATTGGGAAACCCTTTTTCCATCTCAGAAAGTCTGTTGTCTATATCTGCAATATTGCTTTCCAGCGAGCTGAGTCTGGTGCCGGTTTCGCGGCTTTGAGCCATTTCTTCGTCAGCGTTCTCTCCGCTTCGCTTTTTCACGGATACTGCTTTGGAAAGTTGATTTCTTATTTTTCGAAGCTCTTCAATTTGAAGCATCAGAGTTCTTCTGGCAGAATCTGCCTCAAGCCACCGGTCAATATCAATTTTCTCGTTTTTCGCCTTTGCGGCCTCCGCGACTTTTAGCGGTTCTTTTCTCAGCAATTTCCGGTCAAGCATTTTTCATCTCCGAGTGTTTCTAGAAAATATGAGGAAGAAATATAAGAAGACCAGCGGCCGCAGCGGCAATTGATACCGCAAGAACGCCAGCCGCAGCCACATCCTTCGCATTGCCGACAAGTTCATGCCATTCCGGCGCTACCCGGTCGGCCAGGAACTCAAGTGCTGTGTTCATGGCCTCAGCAGTCCAGACAGAACCGGCAGCAAGCGCGAGTATAGCCCAGTCTGTGACGCTGATATTCAAAAAGAGACCAGCAGCGGCAACACAAACTGTGGCGAAAAGATGGAATTTCGCATTGGGCTGGGTTTTTACCAGAGTAGCAAGACCTCTGAAGGCGTGTCCGAAACTTTCAATTCGCTTTTTTACCATAGGCCGGTAGTTATCCTTCCTTCAGTATCCACAGACAGGGAGAAAGAGAAAGAACCGTTCATTCCCTTTTCACCGTTGCCCGCCATTGCGGACGCTATACCACAGGCTGTACCTATCGCAGCTCCCAGAACAACATCCGATGGAAAGTGTTTTCCGAGATTGACTCTTGAAACACATGTATAGAGAGCCAGCGCGGCAAGAGGTATTCCCACTTCAGGGCCGTATCTGTCCCAGAAAACAGCTGCGGTACATGAGGCGCCGGCGGCGTGACTGGAGGGAAAACTTCGCCTGTTGGATCCATCCGGTCTCGTTCTTCCGGTTGTGAACTTGAGTGTTTGAACAATAGTGTAGGTATACAGCAGGCCCCGGCACTGTTCTTCCCCGGTGTCCTCCATTTCCTCTGAATCCGATACTTTACCCGCTATCCACAGTCCTGCGGAGAATACAGGAAGCGCTTCCCCGAAGATCAGATTATCGACCCAGTCCATGGTTTCAAGAGGTTGTCCCGGAAGAAAACCCAAGTCTCCGGCATGATCCTCTGTTTTGAATGCAAGGAAAGATCCTGCGGTTCCCGCTGCAAGAATTGACAGAGGAATTGGAGTAAAGAGGTTTTCTCCGGTATTCAGAGTATTTTCAACAATGTCATTCCCGGTTGCCACTGCCGCCAGCAAAACAGCAATCAGGAAGTTATCTCCGGTAAAATTCCTTAACTGCAGCAACAACTTCATCCTGCTCTTCCTTTGCGAGTTCGCCGAACACAGGTAACGAAATAACTTTCCCGCTGCAGTCCTCGGAAACCTTGAAATCTCCTTTTGTGTAGCCCAGATCAGCGAAGCATTCCTGGAGATGAAGAGGCAGAGGATAGTATACAGCGCAGCCAATTTGCTTATTTCTGAGAAAGTTAAGCAACTCGTCCCTGTTTTCCGCCAGAAGAGTGTACTGATTATAGATGGACCATGCCCGTGGATCAATCACTGGAGTTTTTACCTGGCTGACATCTGCAAATGCTTTCATGTACCTCTCAGCGTTTGACCTTCTTCCGGCATGCCATTCTTCAAGTTTGCGGAGCTTAACCCTGAGAAATCCCGCTTGAATCGCGTCCATACGGCTGTTTGTTCCAACTTCCGCGTGAAGGTAACCCCTGCCTCCGTGCTCACGGATGCTTCTAAGCCTTTCGGCCAGTGCGGGATTGTTCGTAGTCAGCATTCCGCCGTCACCCAGTGCACCGAGATTCTTGGACGGAAAGAAACTGAAGCATCCAATTGAGCCAAGAGAGCCTGCTCTGGAATCTCTCCACTTTGATCCGGCAGCCTGGGCAGCATCTTCAATTACCGGCAGATCCCATGTGGAAGCCGTAGCATTGATGGAGTCCATATTACAAATCTGGCCGAAGATGTGTACCGGCATGATCGCGGCAACTCTTTTCCCGGTTTTTCTGTGAACAATTCCTCTGTTGGTAATTGCACAGTTGGTGTTGAGCCACTCTTCAAGAAGATCAGGATCCATATTGAAAGTGTCCGGGAGAACATCAATGAAAACAGGTGTTCCTCCGGCTCTGACTATGGCACCGGCTGTGGCGAAGAATGTGAATGGTACGGTAATTACAAGTTCGTCCCGCTTAAGCCCGATTGCCTGAAGAGCGAGAATCAGGGCATCTGTTCCGGAAGCACATGCAATAGCATCCGTCGTTCCGGAATATTTCGCGAATTCCTTTTCAAGGTTTTCCATTTCAGGTCCTTTGATAAACCTTGAAGTAGAAAGAGCATCCGTGAAGACCTGTATCAATTCTTCCTTTATGTCCGCGTGCTGTCGGTTTATATCAAGAAGAGGTACCTGCATTTCCAATTTCCTTTCGCGATGGGACTCAGTGCGCTCCCTTTCCAGTGAGAACCACGAGAACGGTTCTCGCGAGAATCTCCAGGTCAAGGAAAAGCGACTGGTTCTCTATATACTGAAAATCGTGTGTGAGTTTCCTGGAGACATCTTCGACATTTGTATCGTATTCCAGGTTGACCTGAGCCCAGCCGGTGATGCCTGGCCTTACAGTTAAGCGCTTGTCATAGAATGGGTAAATAACTCTCAGCTCTTGAATAATTTCGGGCCGTTCGGGTCTTGGACCAACCACAGCCATGTCACCGGTAAGGACATTGAGGAACTGTGGAACCTCATCTATGCGAGTTTTCCGAATAATCCTTCCGATCTTTGTTACCCTGGCATCATCTTTTCCTGCCCAGACGGCACCGGTACTCTTTTCGGCATCAGCTACCATGGATCTGAATTTGAATATTCTGTAAATTCTGCCGCCTTCTCCGGTTCTTTTCTGCCGGTAGAACACACTACCTCGGGAATCGACAACTATGGCCACGCTGATAAAAATCCAGAGCGGCAATCCAAGAATGATAATCATAAGGCTGATTACATAATCACTCCCGGTCTTCACGAGTTTTTCCCAGAAAGAAAGCCTGTCGGGCACAAGTTCCATTAAAGGCTGCCCGAGAATCTGAGTGTTGTGTACATGTCCCGCTACTACATCAAAAAGATCCGGAACCAGTTTGACTCGAAGACCACGTTGAACCGCGGGAAGAAGAAGACTGAGTATGTCATCATGAAAATTTGTGGCAATGGTAACCAGAAGATCGGTTACACTGTGTTGTTCCGCGAGAGTTTCAATGTCGGCTACTTCCCCCAGAGGTTGTTCCATAATCGAGGGATTTGTCACCGGATGCGGCGGATTGATGAATCCAATTACATTGTATCCCAGTGATGGATTCACCGAAAGGTAATCTACCAGCTCTTTAGCAGATTTACCCAACCCGATAACAAGCACATTTCTCCGCAGAAGTTTCTTTTTGGCCAGTCTTCTTTCAAGCAGTCGGGAAGAGCATCTGGCAGTAAAAACCAGAAGATTAATAAGAGTGAAGTATACAAAAAAGATCCATCGTCCAATGGAGGCCTGCGGGGTTACGAGAAAGGCAAAAAGGGAAAGAATCACAAATCCCGCTACTACCGGCTTGAACACCATTCTGATCTCGTCAGCCCAGCTTCTGTCCCAGTGCAGTCTGTATGCGCCTGTGAGGGCGAAGATTATCCACCAGTAGACAATAGATGCAAGACTTCCGTATACGATGATTTGAGGAGATACGGGGGAAACACCAGGGAAAATGCCAAGTCTGAACTTAACAAAGGCAGAGAGGTACAGCGATAAGAAGACTGCAGCGGCATCAAAAAGCATACCCAGGAAAATACTGAGTTTTCTCATTGGCAGCTTCTCCTGAACAGATGCTTTCTGAATGTGGAGAAAGCCCGGATGGTTCGTCGGCCCTCCGTGGTCGGGTGGAGTACAGTCTGTATGGCCTTGTAAACAAGATAGCCCGGACGAAGATAGAACTTGCGTCTGGCCTTATGGCACCAGCTGACCAGATCCTCGGCAGAGAGACCGGGCAGGTCAACAACACAGTTGTGAAGTCCTTCTTCTGTGAGCCAGTTTCTGTAATCCTCAGTTCTTAAAATTCCAGAAGAACGGTACTGTTCGTACAGTCTGGTTCCGGGATAAGCCATAATCGGAAAAAACTGCGCTGTGTCCGGATTGAGTCTGATTGCCATTTTCAGAGTTTCCGCCAGGGTTTCCCGGGTCTCTCCGGGATTTCCCGCCATGAAGCATCCGTGAACCAGAAGATGTGCCTGTCTGGCCCTCTTTGCGAAGCTGAGATTCTGCTCCACTGTTGTTCCTTTACTTACGCCGTTAAGGATACTCTGGCTACCGGATTCATAGCCTACAATAATCATTCTGCAGCCGGCCCTGCGCATTTTTTTCATTGCTTTCAGAGAAAGGTTTGCTCTTGTATTAGCTGTCCACGGCAGTCTGGTACCTGCCGCGATTAAAGCTTCCGAGACTTCCTCTACGCGGCGGGAGTCTATGCTGAATGTGTCGTCTTCAAAGACAATTTCCTGTACCTGTGGAAAGTATTCCTGTACTTTTATAAATTCTTCTGCGACATTTTTCGCAGTTCTGGAACGGTATGTTCCCCCATGGAGAACCTGCGGCCAGACGCAGTAGGAACACTTGAAAGGACATCCCCTGCTTGAGATAATCATTACGGAGGGGTATCTGGCAGCGGCAAAGAAATAGTTCTCCGGCTTCAAGTGTTTCCTGTATACATCAGCCAGCATGGGAAGAGAGTCCAGGTCTGAAACAAGTTCTCTGTTTCCAGTGAAGAGCGGCTTGCCGGGTGTATTCAACCAGAGTCCGGGAACCTTCCGGAGATCGTTTCCGTTCTGTATTGCATCCGCTGCTTCCGGTATGGTGAGATCGTATTCGCCTGTGGCGACACCTGTAATGTAAGGCGCGGAAAGCAGAACTTCTGCGGGAAGGGCGCTTACATGGGTTCCAACAAGGAAAAGCGAAGCCTCCGGCAGTATAGCAGCAATCTCCTTTGAAACTGACAGGTCACTGTGGATGGATGGTGTGCTGGTATCAAGTACTATCATAGAGGGAGAAGCCCTCAGCAGCCTGTCCAGAAGATCAAGCCTGGTGATGTTTTCCGCAGGGCAGTCAAAAAACAGGACATCATGTCCAGCCCGCTCGAGAGTACCCGCTGCATAGGCCAGCCAGAAAGGCCAGTACATAGTTCCGCTTTTCACTATAGCGGGTGATCTTGATGTTCTTGAGAACTTTCCATCCATAAAGGGCGGGTTGACTACGGCGACCTTCATACCAGTGCTTCAATCTGTTCAAGAAAGCAGTTTGCAGTTTTCTCCCAGGAAAAAATTCTGGCTCTCTTCTGTCCCAGTTCGCCAAGTTTCTTGAGTTCCCCGGGGGTTGCGACAGACAGTTCGGCCATACCACGCATAATGTCTATGATTGAGTAAGGATCGATGAGTACTCCAGTATCTCCTACAATCTCTTCGAGAGCAGTGGTTTTAGAGGCCATAACAGGTGCGCCCGTGGCCATGGCTTCCAGGGCGGGGAGTCCGAAACCCTCGTAAACTGAAGGGATCAGCAGTGCTTTGCAGGTAAGATAAAGATTGCGCAGCTCATCATCGGATATATGGGTCAAAACTTTGATGTTGGATCTGGCGGGATTTGAATCAAGATGCTTCCTGAAGTAGCTGTAGGCTCTGTCTTTCCTTACAACCATTGTAAGCGGAGGCGTCTTTTCGTCCAGAGCCCAGAGTCTTCCATACGCGGTAAGGAAACGGGGTATGTTCTTGTATCCTCTCGCATTACCCACATACAGAAAGAAATTCTGTCTTTCCAGTTGCTCTTTCACCGGTGAAGAAAAGAGAGCCTGTCCTTCTCCGGTAATGAACACCATGTCAGTAGCAGACTGGAAACTTCTCATTACATCAAGCTTTGTGGCCATTGTAGGCACAGC
>JAUVIS010000030.1 GCA_030592635.1 Candidatus Fermentibacteraceae bacterium
ATGCAGTATAAAGGATATGTGGGTAATGTTGAATTTGATGACGAGGCAAATATATTTCACGGGGATGTTATCAATCTTCGTGATGTTATCACATTTCAAGGAAAAACGGTTGATGAGCTTCGTCATGTATTTCAGGAATCAATTGATGATTATCTGGAGTTTTGTGCAGAGCGTGGTGATTCTCCAGAAAAACCGTACTCAGGGAAATTTATGGTTCGCATTGAACCTAAACTACATAAGGCAGTAGCGTTGCGTGCAATGTTGATGCATAAGAGCTTAAACGCATGGATACACGATACGCTTGAGACGGCGATAGAAAACTAAGTGCTCAACTTTCTGTATTCTCCAGGAAATAGCATAGAAGTATCATCAGGGCATTTGTCCGGATTACTTTGGTTTAGATGCGCCAGTAGCAGATTACCAACCGAACGCTGATTCTCTTGAGCGGGAGGGGCGGCAGGCTCCGGATGTGGTGAAGATTTGGCTAATAGAGTATTCTGAAATCTGTTACAACCGGGTTTGTTAAACACCAGACTATTCGAAAAGGGCGGGGTCTTCCGGCTGAATGATGTAAACCCTGGACCACTCATCGCTGTAGGCATCAAGGCCGGTGATGCCGTAGTCGCTGATAGAGGGTACCATATCTTCGTGAGCCTCATCGGCGCGGAGAGCTGCTGTGAACAGAAATTCACCTGTTTCACAGTCATAAATTCTGTAGACAGCAGTGTCGTATACGCTGCTGAGAACCCAGAGTCTGTTCATGTTGTCAACTTCAAGTTGTCCGACAAAAACTTTGTACTCTTCAATCTGAAAGAGGTCGGCCATCTCAGCCGGTGTTCCAGCGGCCACCATTCTTGATCTGATCAGTTCCTGCTCTTCAGCTATTTCCTCATCTGATTTTTTTACGCGGGGAAAGTCTTCAACGATCTGCCAGCGCTGTTCGCCATCGGGAGATTGTGATGTAATTATGTATTCCTCGGTGGAGTAGGGGGCGGAGAGAACATTGTCATTCCGGTCGGTATCGAAGAATACCATGGTTTTTACAGTGGCTGCCAGGTCATTCATGTCAAAGAGTATCATGTTTCTGGCATATTCAACATCGGCGGCGGCGGAGTCGGTCCAGAGATAGATGCCCATACCCATGTGCATCTCATCTTCACCCTGTTCAAACTCAGGCTTGAGCCCGACAAATCCTCCATCAACCGAAGAGATCATCATAGGGGGAGTAGGGAAGAATCCAGTCATCGCGTCTGTGAAGCTGTACTCTGAATCGTAGAAGTTGAGTTTTCCGCCCATTACATCGGGAACAATAAAGCCGCCGTCTTCTGTGACTTCAAAGGTTGAGAGCATCAAATACTCTCCAGGTCCGCTGCCTTTCCGGCCAACTGCTGTTACAAATTCACCTTCGGCGGTGAAAATGCTGATTTTGTTCTTCTGCATATCAGCAACGGCTATGTTGCCGTCCGGGAGAAATTGAGCATCGACAATCTGACCAAAAACAAGATTGGAATCTCCCATCTCCACACCGATTGAGTCTGTAATTGCCAGCCAGTGATCAATCCCGGGCAATGCAGGGCCGGTTGTTCCTTCTACGGATGTCTGAGAATCATCTGTCTGAGCTTCGGCGGGTTCAGTGTTGTCTCCGCAGGCCAGCAGAGCCAGCAGGAGAAAGGTGCAGATAAGAGAGAACTTCTTTTTCATGGTATCTTTCCTTTTTCCTTTTTCCTTTTTCCTTTTTCTTCTTTACTTCTTTATTTCTCTACAGCGAGAAATACAGCTGGTGCTCCAGGGGGTGTGGATTGCTCTTGAACAGAGCTGTTTCATTTCTCTTAATATCGATGAACGCATCAATAAGATCCGGAGTGAATACATCATCACTTTCAAGGAATTCCCTGTCTTTGCCGAGTGCATCAAGTGCCTCATCAAGGCTGGTTGGGAGGCAGGACAGAGCTGAAGTGTCGTAGCCCCCCGCGAAGACATTCTCATCAATGGGCCCGAAGCCCATTTCCTCCGGAAGCATTTCTTTTTTTATGCCGTCAATTGCCGCCATAAGCATGGCTCCCATGGCGAGGTACGGATTGCAGGTGCCGTCTGCGACTCTGTACTCAAACCGCATCTTTTTTGGTGTGCGGGCGTAAGCTGGAACTCTTATCGCGGCTGATCTGTTTGGTCCGCTGAAGAACCTGTAGACAGGAGCCTCCTGGTTGGGAACAAGGCGCCTGTAGCTGTTCACGCTTGGGTTGGTGAAGGCACAGAGAGCACGGGCGTGGTGAAGAATACCGGCTATGGCGGCCCTGGCGGTGGGGCTGAGACTGCAGTAGCCATCCTTCTGGAAGAATATTCTTTCACCGGCCTTTTCAAAGTAGAGATGGAAGTGCATTCCGTTTCCGGGCTCGCCGGGTATTGGTTTGGGCATGAAGGTTACGGCCATGTTGTTTTCCAGGGCGACATTGCGAATGATGTGCTTGGTAATCATTACATTGTCGGCGCTCATGAGCATGGGGGAGAAGTTCACTTCAATTTCAGACTGCCCCCACCGGCCCACTTCATGGTGGTGGTATTTTACGCTGATGCCCGCATCCTGCATGCCGGAAACCATCTCGCTTCGGATATCATGAAGGCTGTCCACAGGGAACATCGCGTGGTATCCGCTGCGCGTGGGATGCACAAGGCCGTGAGATGCCGGATCTTCAGATGCTGCGGGGTTTTCAATACTGTTGAATTCGTAGCCAGCTGCCCCCTGTTCGTTCCAGAACCTGGCCTTGTCAAACAGGTTGAACTCGAACTCAGGTGCCCAGAAACTGTCAGTGGCTATGCCGGAAAATTTAAGAAGGGTATCGGCCTTTTTTGCTATTCCCCTGGGATCCCGTGAGTATGGGTGACCGGTGACACAGTCTACAATATCACCCAGAAGAGCCACAGTTTTCTTTTTGGCGAAGGGATCGAAATACAGTCGTCTGGGGTCGGGAACAAGTGCCAGATCACCGGACTCCACTTTGCTCATGCCGTCAAGAGTAGAGCCGTCAAATCCCACACCTCTGAGGAAAAGGTCACTGGATGCCGAAGCGACAGGAATGGTTATATGCCTCCAGTATCCCAGGATATCTGTAAATCTGATATCAATCTCTTCAATGCCCTTTTCCTTGAGTTTACTCTGAACCGCTTCGATGATACCGCTGCTCACTTGAGTGTCCGCCTTTCGAGTTTATTAAGTTCTTCTATGAGTCGTTCTTCAATATGTTCTTCGGAAAATGCCCCAAGTGATTCGCCATCCCTCCAGAGAAGCAGCCCTGCCGGGGCTCCTGTTATTGCAATATCAGCATCTCTGGCCTCTCCCGGGCCATTCACTTCACAGCCCATCACCGCAACCGTTACCGGTATCCGGAGGCCCCGCACCATTTTTTGAACCTTGAGAGCAAGAGCTTCCACATCAATTCTGGATCTGGCACAGGTTGGGCAACTTACGATTCTAACGAATCTGTGTCTCAGATCAAGAGAGGACAGAATTTCCCAGCCCGCCACTGGTTCCGGTTCGGGAGAGCCGGAGATGGACACCCTGATTGTGTCACCGATGTTTTCATTCAGAAGGATACCCATGGCAACAGCACTTCGGATTCCGGCTGTTTCCTGCGGTCCGGCCTCCGTAACTCCCAGATGCAGGGGATAGGGACACTCTGCGGCAGCTATTCTGTTCACTCTCACGGTCAGCATTGGATCAGAGGCTTTCAGGGAAAGCACAATATCTTCAAAACCTGTTTCTTTGAGAAGGGCAATGTGCCTTTCCGCGGCTTTCCACATGGAGTTTTCATTTACCCCACCGTATTTTTCCCGGAGATCGCCGGGAACACTGCCGGAATTGACCCCTATCCTGATAGGGATACCCTGCTTCCCGGCAAGCTCGGCAATTCTGTGGACATCATCTGTGCGTCTGATGTTGCCCGGATTGAGGCGCAACTTGTGTACTCCCGCCTGAATGGATTTAACAGCCAGATCGGCACGGAAGTGAATATCCGCCACTATCGGAACCGGAGACCTCTCTATGATTTTATGGAGTGCTTCCGCAGCAGGGTCGTCAGGAACAGATACCCGGATAATTTCCGCGCCCAGGAAAGCAAGCTTTTCAATCTGATTGAGAGTGGCGAGGTGGTCGGAGGTAGCGGTATTTGTCATGGACTGAACCGCGACAGGCGCCCCGGCGCCGATAGCTGTTTCACCGACCCGTACTCCAATTATTGAAGCCAAGTTTACCTCCTCCTTGCAGTTACCATTCTGTGAATTCCGGCAAGATCCCTGTGGGTCTGTATGTTTGTCCAGAATTCCTCAGGGAAAAAGGATGGAACTGCATCTTCCTGATCATAACCAGTTTCCAGGACAATAAGGCCACCTGATTTAAGCTTGCCCGGAGCGCTTTTCACAAGCTCCAATATAAGCAAAGTTCCGCTGGTTCCCCCGTCCAGTGCCAGGAGGGGATCGTAGTCTTTTACTTCGGAATGAAGAGTTGAAATTTCTTTTGAGGAAATGTAGGGAAGATTGGCGGCAATTACATCAAATTGCTCGTTTAAAGTCTCCATCAGGTTACAGTTTACGGCAGAGTAGTTATCTGCGTTCAGAAGCAGTTTGTTCTCATGGGCGAGCTCAAGGGCTGCCGGTGATATGTCGGTGCCAATTACTCTGGAGTCCGGAATCTCAAGGGCAAGGGAAATTCCGATAATCCCGGATCCGGTGCCCGCATCCACGATGAGAGGCCCGGGGGGCAGTGCTGCTGATGTGATGAATTCAACAAGAAGCTCTGTTTCCGGTCTGGGTATCAGAGCTCTTTCGTCAACTTTGAATGTTCTGCCGTAAAAGTCCCACTCGCCGATAATATGCTGAAGAGGTACTCCCGATATCCGTTTTCTTACAAGCTCAAAAAAGCTCTCAAGGCGTTTGTCTCCAAAGGAGAGATCATTCAACAAATGAAGTTGTCCGGGACTCCGGCCTTTTGCATGAGCCGCCAGAATTCTGGCCTGCCAGAGGGTGTTGTCAAATCCTGCGGCTTTCAAGATGGCGGAAGCCTCTTTGATGGCCTCGGCAAGTGTCATGCTATTTACTGGATCTTGCCGCGAGGATTTTTTCCTGATCCGCCTTGATAAGTTCCTCTATGACCTGATCCAGACTGCCACTGAGAATGTCATTCAGATTGTGGAGAGTGAGGTGTATCCTGTGGTCTGTGAATCGGCCCTGGGGAAAGTTGTATGTGCGAATCTTTGCGGATCTGTCTCCGGACCCCACCATGCTTTTTCTGCTCTCGGATCGTTTGGCGTTCTCCTCTTCCTGCTTCACTATGAGCAGTCTTGATCGAAGAACCTTCATGGCCCTGGCTTTGTTTTTTATCTGACTCTTCTCGTCCTGGCAGGAAACAACGGTTCCCGTGGGAAGGTGTGTTATGCGCACCGCCGAGTCAGTTGTGTTTACGCTTTGTCCGCCGGGCCCGCTGGATCGGTATACATCAACGCGAAGGTCATCGTTTTTGATTTCAACATCAATTTCCTCGGCTTCAGGAAGTACCGCCACGGTACAGGCGGATGTATGAATTCTGCCGCTTGTTTCAGTCTCGGGAACTCTCTGTACTCTGTGAACACCTGATTCGTATTTAAGTCTGCTGTATACTCCGTTGCCTGAGAGGTTTAATATTATCTCCTTGTATCCTCCGCGGTCACTTTCCCTGGAACTCATTACTTCAGACTTCCATCCCTTTTTCTGTGCGTAGTAGCTGTACATCTTGAATATGCTGCCTGCGAAAAGGGCGGCTTCCTCGCCGCCGGTTCCGGCGCGTATCTCCATTACCACACCCCGCTGGTCATTTGGATCGGGGGGGATCAGAAGGATTTTCAGCTTGTGATTCAGCTTCTGCAGCCTTGCTTTCAGGTCGGGGATTTCCCCGGCTGCCATCTCGGAGAGTTCCGCGTCATTTCCCGCTGCCGCCGTGTTCATTTCCTCAAGAAGAGACTCTGTATCAAGAATGTCAACAAGGGTATCATTTATTTTGACAAGAGCATATCTCTCGGTGTTGAGAGACTTCATAAGTGAACGGTTTCTCAGGGTTTCGGGCTTGCACAGAGTCTCGTCAATTTTTCCCAGTCTCGCTTCTATCTTCTCCTGTTCTACCCGCGCAGTGCAGGGGTGCGCCTTGTTTCCGGCAACGCTGCCTGCCTGTGCTGCCATTATGCTTTCTCCTCTGCAATTTCCACTTCAGGCTGGAGGTCAAATCCAAGCGCCATTTTTGCGGCGGTTTCCGCAACTTCAAGCATATCGGGGGTAGCGGGTTTGGTGGTGAGGCGCTGGAGCCATAGCCCGGGTCTGGAAAGGGCCCGGGCGAATGCCGAGGTGTCCAGATGCCTGTCAGCCATTTTCAGCACTTCATACGAAATACCCATTACCAGAGGAATCAGGGGCAGATGATAGAGCACTCTCCAGTGAGCGGCAGGCGAAACGCCTGTTGCCAGATAAACCAGAGAGTCAATAATGGTGTAACAGATGATAGTAACTATCATTACATACATCAGAAAGCTTGTGCCGCATCTTGCGTGAAGCGGTGTCTGCTTCTCTGCGTCGCGGGCAAGATCGTCGGATCCGTCCTCCCAGGCATGAATCACCTGATGTTCGGCTCCGTGGTACATGAAAACCCTGCGAATGTCCGGCATAAGCGAGATGGCCATGATGTAGAGGACAAAAGCAAAGATTCTGAAAGTGCCTGCTATGATGTGAATGTAGAATTGCTCCATGCCTCCTGAAGAGGGGCCAATGATGGAAACAATCCAGGAGGCCAGGCGGAGCGGCAGCCAGGCAAAAAGAACTACTGCAAGTGCTACTGCGCCGAAATTGGCCAGCCACATGCCTGTTGCGGAGGATTTTTTATCTTTCGTATTTTTCTTTTCTTCTGCTGCTTCAGCAGACCAGTTCAGAGCGGAAAATCCCATTTTTAATGTTTCTATCAGGTTGACAGCTCCTCTGAAGATGGGCTTGCTGAGAATTCCGGTTCTCTCGGGGGGTATCAGGTATTTCATGTTTTTAGCCACAATGGTGCCGTCGGGTTTTCTCACAGCAGCGGCGGCACCATCGGGTGCCCGCATGAATACGCCCTCTATAAGGGCCTGGCCGCCAATATTGGGTCTATTTTTTGTCATGATTCTCCATGATGTGCAAAACGGGAGGCTGTGTGCCTCCCGTTCCATTATCGCATGGGGATTGTTATCCCTCCTGCTCGTCCTTCTGAAGACCGTATTTTCTAAGGTACTTGTCTACCCTGCCTGCAGAATCAATAAGCTTCTGCTTGCCGGTATAAAAGGGATGGCAAGCCGAACAGATATCAAATCTGTGGTCGCCTCTTGTGGACTTTGTACGAACTTCATTACCACACGCGCAGGAGAAAACGGCTTCCCCGTACTTAGGATGTATATCTTTTTTCATTTGCTTTCCTCCATGCTGAAAATCGCCGTATTCTACTCGTAATTCTGCATGTTGTCAAGGAACCTGCGGTTCGATTTGTGTTTTGACAACTGTTTTTTCAGAGTTTCCATGGCCTCTACCGGACTCATTTCCACAAGAATTTTTCTCATAACCCATACTCTGCTGATGGTTTCTTCGTCCATAAGAAGATCTTCGCGCCTTGTTCCGGATTTGGTAATATCGATTGCGGGGTAGATTCTTCTGTCTGCCAGTCTTCGATCCAGAACGATTTCGCAGTTACCCGTGCCTTTGAATTCCTCGAAGATAACCTCGTCCATTCTGCTGCCGGTGTCTACCAGCGCGGTGCCGATTATGGTAAGGCTGCCGCCCTCCACAATGCTTCTTGCTGCGCCGAAGAATCGTTTGGGTCTCTGAAGAGCGTTGGAGTCAACTCCACCTGAGAGAATTTTGCCGGAGTGTGGAATTACCTGGTTGTTTGCCCTTGCAAGGCGGGTGATGCTGTCCAGAAGAATAACAACATCCTTTCCCGCTTCAACAAGTCTCTTCGCTTTTTCAAGAACCATGTCAGCTATGTGAACATGTCTCTTGGGAGGTTCGTCAAAGGTGGAACTTACCACCTCGCCCTGAACCATCCGCTTCATGTCGGTTACTTCCTCGGGTCTTTCATCTATAAGAAGAACGATCAGAGTTACATCAGGATGATTCTGGGTTATAGAGTTTGCCAGGTGTTGAAGAAGGACTGTCTTTCCCGCTCTGGGAGGAGAAACGATAAGAGCTCTCTGCCCTTTGCCGACAGGAACAAGAAGATCCATAACCCTTCCCGAGAACTCATCGGCTGAAGTTTCAAGGGTGAAACGCTCTTCGGGATAGAATGGTGTAAGAGACTCGAATCTTCTTCTGGAGGTAATATCCTCAGGGCTGATCCCGTTGATTTTCTCCAGTCTGATAAGAGCGGCGAATTTTTCTCCATCTCGAGGCTTTCTTGCATGACCTGTGATGGAATCTCCGGTTTTCAGGCTGAATCTCTTTATCTGGCTTGGAGAAACATAAATATCCTCGGGTCCGGGCAGATAGTTGCATGAGGAGTTTCTAAGGAATCCGAATCCCTCGTTAAGGGTTTCCAGAACTCCCTGGGCGAATCCCAGCCCGTTTTTCTCTGCCTTTTTCTCAAGAATGGTGGTTATCAGGTCTGCTTTGCGGATGTTGGTGACACGCGCGATGCCAGTCTCCTTGGCAATGTCCTGAAGCTCTGCAAGCGTTTTTGCCTCAAGATCCGAAGCTGAAGGACCAGATATGATCCGACGACGCTTGTTATACGGTACCCGCTTTTGTCTATTGTTATTTTGCAATGAATATCTCTCCAGGATGCTCCACCGGTTGGGTGGAATTTAGTACTAAATCAGATCAATCTTGCTGAGTCAACCATTTATGAAACTAGGGAAAAGGATTTTTCAGCCCGCTGTTGGCTTGAAGGCAATTGCACCGCCGCGTGCAAGCCAAAAATCATTAAACTGTGCCCCCGTCGTCAAGTGCTCTCTTTTTCCCATTCTGAGACATCTGCGGAACTGGCAACTCTTGAAGTATATTCAGTAAATTCCAGGATACAAAACGAAGGGAAAAGGGTTGTCAAGAATCACCGGATATGCACTGCTCATTATCTCCGGACTCATTGTGCTGTCCAATGCCGCGGCATTCACAGACAGGGTGTCTGATCCCTTCTTGTACGGCTTCATACTCTTGGTCATGGCCGTACTTATTGCGATTTTTCTTCTGAAAAAAGACAGTACGCCTCAGACAGGTGTGATATTTTTTACCGCCGCTCTTGTAAATTCCGCAGTGCAACTCTGGGGGGGGGCACTGGGCCCGGCTGCTTTTCTCTACCCTCTTCTTTTTCTGTGGATGAAGAGAGATTCCGTTGGCGGTCCTGTTCTCACCATTGCCGGTGTGCTTGCCACGGTGGAGTTCACATCTCCTGTTGTGTCCGCCACTGGAATAACAAGCGGAACATTCGATTTGAGCTCTTTTCTGGGGGTACTGAGGGGTGCTCTGACAGCGGGAGTCATTCCTCTGGTGTCCATGTCCGCCGTTGAATACCTGAAGGAGGGGAAATCTTCAGGAGAAGCTTTTCCGGCAAAATCACTTGACGGGGAAAAAGAAACATCTCCTCTGTTCCCTGATGACATAGCCCGAAGCCTTATACCTATTTTGAAAACAGGAACCGGAGCCCACGGGATTTTTCTTTTTATCCGGGATCAGAGAAATGTCTGGACCCTGAATGAGTTCGTGACAGATTCCGGAAAAGTCTCGGGAAGGTACATGGCCGGTCCGGATGACCCGGTAATTCAGGTATTGAACGAAAGCTCGGGAGATGTGATCCACACGCGGGCAGAGAGTCTGTCCATTGGAGGAACTCCCGGACTTCCCTGGTATATTCAGGGAGGAGGAAGCCCATGGGTGACACTGGTTCAATTCCGCAGAGGTGGAGTTCTTCGCGGTTTTATGGTGCTGGATTTTGACTCTGAGGGAAAAAGGAAAAACAGCTCATCCATACTTGTTGATTCTGTATTTCTCCTGTCCATCTCGCGGGAACCCGGACGGGAAGAGAGAGACAACGGTTTTCTGGCTGTATGCGAAGACATGGAAGCCTCCAGGGATATAAGAGGAGCGGTTCATAAACTGATTGGCAGAATTATTACTTCTTATTCCGGAACCACTGTGACCGTCGCGATAATAAACACAAGCGATACTCTGGCTGTTTTTGAATCGAGGGGCCCCTGCGGCGACGGAAGAGCCGGAAGAGAATTTCATATCAACGATGGGCTTGCCGGGCTGGCCGTATCCAGAGGACAACCGCTTCGAAGGCTGAAAATGGGAGCGGGCAGAACATTCGGGGAAAGTGATGACCCGCGCGGCACTGTTGGCTCGTGCTGTGCGATTCCTCTGGAAGACAGGGGAGAAATTCTGGGTGTCCTTACTGTAGAGAGCGCCAGTGAACAGCATTTCTCTCTGGATGATCTGTCTGTATTCAAGGCGTACGCAACGGTTTTCAGTCTGGCTGTAAGCAGGAATCATCTGCTTGGCGCAATTCGGAAGCTGAGGGACATTGACAGGCTGACCGGTCTTCCTCTTCTTTCCTCCTTCCACGAGCAACTTGCGGATCTCATAAGAGGGGTAAGAAGCAGGGCGTTGTCCATTGCGGTACTGGCTGTGGATATCCAGGGTTTCACCGGGATAAATGAGAAGATGGGCTACGCTGCAGGAGATGCCGTTCTCAGAAAAACAGCGAACCGACTGAAGAAAGTTCTGGGGGAGAAGGCCATTCTTGCCCGTTATGGTCCTGACGGTTTTCTTGTCTGCCTTGCAGGCGTGGATCGGGTTTCGGCTGAAGCCTTTGCCGCAAGAATCCATGAAGAATTCGCGCACAAACCGCTGAATGTATCCGGAAAGGAAATTGAGTTGCGTGTATGCATAGGCGGGGCTGTATCACATGTTGACAGAATGATCTTGAAACTGCCTCAAATCGCGGTGAGCGCCGTAGAAAATATTTCATCACAACCCGGCGTTTCAGTAATAACAGAGGTTGGCCCCTTCTTCAGGCTGAAAGGATAGTTTTCTTCCGGTATGAATAAATTTGTCATAATTTCTCAAAGACTGTTTCTGGTTTCTGTAGCGCTGCTGATAGTCTATCTAAGCCATCAACCTTCATTGAAACCACCCGTTGAATGGTTTCCCGGCCAGGACAAGGTATTTCACCTCGTGGAATTTGGCGGGCTGGGCCTTGCCCTTGTTCTTAACGCAGACCTCTTCGGGGAAAAGCGTCGGAAGTTCAGGATGGTGTCTTCCGGGGTTGTATGGGCCGTTCTGGATGAATTCCACCAGTCTTTCGTGCCGGGGAGAGACTGCTCATTTCAGGATGTTTTCGCGGATATAGCCGGCCTCCTTCTTGCTGTTTGGATTTTTTCCAGGATTTTTATAAAAACCAGACCCCTTACCTGATGCTTTGGTGTGTTTGTATATATAGTCTGTCAGCAGTCAGGTTGAGTCTTGACAGCATAGAGTGTTGTGGTTAGTAATAGCCTTCTGAATTGTTAATTTCAGCCCCGAGTGGGGCAGGGGGTCATGAGGACGGTAATGTATTCACGATTCCATAGTTACAAGAACGCGCAGACGGAGTAACCGAGAGGAGGTTTCGGAGATGCTCAAATCAAGAACAACAGTGTTCTTTATTGCTCTCCTGGCCATGGTTCTGCTTGTAGCAGCTTGCGGTCCCAGCGAAGAACAGCTTCGCGCAAGGGATGCAGCTCGGGCAGCAGCATTGGCAGCAGAGGCAAGAGCTATCAGTCTTGAGAACGAATTTGGTAATCTCAATGAGGAAATTCCTCAGCTGGAGGCACAGATTGTGCTGCTTCAGGCCGAGAAGGCAGAACTTCAGGCCGAGTACCATGCTCTCGGCGGAACAGAAAGATAGGAAGGGGTAAAGTATGCGTTACTTAATGATTGTCGTACTGGTCCTCTTCGCGACTCTTTCATTCGCAAAGAGCTATACAGTTGAGGATCTTCAGGACTACAGCCGCGACGAGATCGAGGCTATGGGCAACAAGAACATTGAGCTTCAGATTGCCTACTGGGAATGGGTAAAGAGTGAGGCGGATCCAGTCGTCGCGGAATGGGAAGCACAGGTTCTTCCTCTTCGCGCCGAGAGAGATGCACTCCAGGCCGAGATCAATCAGCTCAATCAGGATATCAGCTGGCTTCGCGGCGAGATCAACAGACTTCGCAACAGCGGTGTTAATCACACCATCGTTGAGGGCGAGAGTCTCTGGCTTATCGCAAGCTACCACTACTACTTCGGCAATGGCTCAGAATGGCCTCGCATCTATGAGCGCAACAGCGCCCATATCAGCGACCCCAACATGATCTATGCCGGTGACACAATCGTGGTGCCAGTACCCATGGCCAGCTCTTACACTGTTGTTGGCGGCGACTATCTCGGCAAGATTGCCGGATACGGTGTCGTTTACAACAGCAGAGGTGAATGGCCTCAGCTTTATGAGGGCAACCGTGACAAGATCAGCGATCCCAACCTGATCTATCCCGGACAGATCCTTACTATCCCTCGCGGCGGAGTTCGCGGCGGACGCCAGTAACAGGCAATTTACGGATCCAATAGAATCTCCCCGCCCGTTCGGGCGGGGAGATTCTTTATATTAACTCACTTATGAAAAAGCCTGACAGAAGAAGAATTCCAGTTTCGCCCGACGACGCGAGGAAGCTTCTCGGGCCCGGAGACGGAAACCTGAGAGACATCTGCCGTGTTTTGGGCGTGGCTGCGGTTTATCGTGATGCCAACCTGATTTACACAGGGGAAAGACTGGCTCTGGACAGGGCGCAGGCAGTGACAGAAAGGCTTGTGGCCGAGATTCAGGTAAGTGGTCGAATTTCAAAGAGCGCTCTCCATAAAGCGCTGGAATTTCCAGAGTTGAAATCAGCGGGACTGATTTATAATGTACCGGGCAGAGCGGGCCGTATCATACCCCGAACACCGGGGCAGGAGAATTATATGCGTTCGTTGATGCACAATGAACTTGTGTTCTCTATCGGACCTGCCGGTACGGGCAAAACATTTCTCGCTGTCGCGGCGGCGGTAAGTGCTCTGCGCGACAACAGGGTTGAGCGGATTATTCTTACCAGACCTGCGGTGGAGGCCGGAGAGAAACTTGGTTTTCTTCCGGGGGATCTTCAGCAGAAGATAGACCCGTACCTGAGACCTATCTACGATGCTCTTAACGATACTCTTACTGCGCCGAGGGTACAGAAATACATGGAGAACGGCATGATCGAGGTAGCTCCTCTGGCGTATATGCGGGGAAGAACATTGAACAACGCTTTCATTATTCTCGATGAAGCTCAGAATACCACGCTGACTCAGATGAAGATGTTCCTTACAAGAATGGGGTATGGTTCCAGAATGGTTGTAACCGGAGATGTAACGCAAATTGATTTGAAACCGCCCACAACTTCCGGCCTTGTGCGCATCGTGAAGATTTTAAGGCAGATTCCCGGGATAGGATTCGTCTGTCTTGAACACAGTGATGTACTCAGGCATCCTCTGGTGCAACGCATTATTGAGGCATTCGGACGAAAGGACGAAGAGTGAATCTCCCGGAGAAGAAAATACCGCTGAACTTGTTGTCAGGCGTGTTTTTTTCTGTACTTCTGATAGTCGGCTTCTACTTTGGATTTGACTCCAGAGGGGTTCTTTCAGACAGGAATCTTGTTATCGGAGAGCCTGTTGCAGAAGGTATCATAGCGGTGCATGATTTCAGTGTTCCTTACAGCCAGAGCGAGCTTGAAGAAATGGGAAGCGAAGTTGAGAGAACTATTCCCGTTTTTCTCTCAAGAGACAGGCAGGCGGGAATCAATTCTTCAGAACGCATCCGGGATCTGATACTTCTGGCGACTGAAGACGAAGATCTCGCTCAGTATTTTGGTCAGAGGGTAGCCAGCCTGTACACAACCGGGATTATTGACCTTGAAGCCCTTCGCCTGGTTTACCAGGGAAGTCGCGCTGTAACAGATAATGGTCCGGCGGAGAATATTTCTGAACTCTTTACTCTCGCGGAAGCCAGAGATGGAATACGCCTTGATCTGGAGAGACGGGGAGTTCTTCGCGAGAAAATCCCAATAATCCTTGACCTTATAGTTCCGGATCTTGCAATTGACCCGCAGGGGAGAGAAGACGCCGCGCGGGAGCATATTGCCAATCTTCCCGTTATCAAAAGAGAATTTTGTACAGGCGAGGAAATTCTTCCGCCAGGCGGACTTTTCACGGAAGAGATCAGCCGATACTGGGATGCCATGGTGATTTCTCCTGTGGGGGCTCAGGGCATAGTGGAACACAACATTGCCAAGACAGGTCTTGCGGCACTTCTTCTTCTTCTTGGCTTTCTGCACATGTGGAAGGCGCAGAATTCCTTCTCTTTTTCGATCTCTGATGTGTTTCTTCTTTTTACCATCTGGGGTTTTACCATGGGCCTGACAATTCTTCTGTTCCGCTCAGGAGTGCGGGAGTTGTCGGTATTTTCATTTACTATGCTGGGGGCCAGCCTCACCTCGGTTTTCTTCGACAGCCGCCGGAGGAAGAAAACAACGAACTATGCCTGGTTTCTCACAGCGATTTTTGCCGCGATGTTTGCCCTGACTTCTCCGCACCCCATGGCTACATTTCTCATGGGATTTATTCCCGCCTGCTTTGTCTCCGCGGCGATTAAGGATCTCAGCGACAGTGGAACATCCCTTGCGCTGATACTGGGGATGGTTTCATCCATTATTGTTTACTGGCTTCTGGCGGCAGCGGGAAGTTCGGGCAGTATGCAATTCAGTTTTTCTGTCTGGATAGCTCTTCTCGGCCTGCCTCTTGTTATCACGGGAACTGTTAAGGTTATCAGCCATCCGCTGGAACTGCTGTTTCAGGTAGCTACTGCCAGAACCTATGAAAGGCTGGGAAACGACGACCACCCTCTCCGGGAACAACTCCGCAGGGAAGCGCGGGGAACCTACAGCCATTCACTTCTTGTCGCCGATCTGGCTTCTTCGGCGGCTGAAGCTCTGGGGGCGGATGAAAAACTTGCAAAGCTCGGAGGCATATTCCACGATATAGGCAAGGTTGTCAACCCGGAGATGTTCATCGAGAATATTTCAAACCCCGACGAAAACAACCCGCATCTTTTCATGTCGCCGACTGAGAGTGCGAGGATAATCATTGATCATGTTTGCAATGGAGTTGAGCTTGCGGGAAAACACAAACTTCCAGCTGATATCAGAGATGTCATAGAGCAGCATCACGGAGACACCAGTGCGAGATTTTTCCTTGAGAAGGCCAGGAGAGAGACCCCTCCCGGGGGCGAACTTGACGAAGCGGCTTTTCACTATAACGGGCCCAGACCTCAGTCGATTGAGGCTGCGCTTGTTATGCTTGCCGACTCAGTTTCTTCCGCGGTAAAAGGTCTTGGAAGTGATGCCGATTCTGAGCAGAAGGCAGCTGTCATTTCAAGGATAATACAGGAGAAAGCTGATGAAGGTCAATTTGATGAGTGCAAACTTGTAGGATCAATGCGAACAAGAGTAGCTCATGTGTTTATGGATGTTCTGAGCAAGAACGATTATGAAAGGGTAAAGGACTATCCTCATGGCAAGTGAGATTGCCTCGCCGCCGTCAGTCAGCATTATTCTTGATAACCCGTCACCGGAGCTGGACTTTCTGGATCAGATAGTACAGTGCACTGTTTACGGACCTGTGGAATTCGTTATCTGCGATCCCGGGGTAATGCGTTTTCTTAACTGTAACTGGCGCAAAATCAACAAGCCCACGGATGTGCTTACTTTTGATCTTTCGTCTCCGGGCGAGGATTTGCCCCAGGGAGTAGTTTACATTGATGGCAGACTGGCTCCACCGCTTGAAGAAGTGCTTGAAAGACTCTACCACGGGTGGCTGCATCTTAAAGGCTTTACGCATAACACAGAGGAGGATACCAGAGAGATGAACCGAATCACTGTTGAACTTGTAAAAAAGGGAATGAAGGCGGTGAAAAGGATATGAATCTTGCTGGTGATCTGCTGCTTCTGGCAGGAGGGATTCTCTGCTCCGCTGCGGCGAACGGATCCAGAACCGCCTTGCCGGAACTGGTAAACGATAAAGGCAGGGATCCTTCCGACAGGCGCAGAGCGGCTGCGGCACGGCTTAGAATTATCTGGCTGGCAAGAGTTGCCGGTCTTCTCCTTATCGGGGTAAGTTCCACTCTTGTTTCCTCCCATATGGATTATCCCCGCTGGGTCTCGGCGACAGTTACAGCCCTTCTGGCTTTTATTCTTTCGGAAGTGTTTCCTCCGGTATTTGTTCAGCACCTTTCAGAAGGCAAAGCGAGCAGGGTGTTTACAATACCCATGGCGTTTCTTACGCTTTTTTTCCGACTGCCGGCCAGGATACTTTTAGGCAGAGAAGACAAAGACACGGATGACTGGGCATACACACCTCCGGATACTCTCTGGCTTGAACAGCGAAGAGAAAAGGGAGACCTGGAGGAGCTTGAAAAGGAACAGGAACTGGTAGACTCCATACTGGAGTTTTCTGACAAAATAGTCCGGGAGGTAATGGTTCCCCGGATTGACATGGACAGTATTGAGCTTTGTGATGACATAGGAAGCATTGTTGCCCAGGTGAAGAAAGCAGGGCATTCCAGAATTCCGGTGTACAGGAAGATCATTGACGATATTGCGGGAGTTCTTTACGCAAAGGATCTTCTTGGCGTTCCCATGGATGCGGAAGATGGAGAATTCAAAGTAGAGGATTTCATCAGGGAAGCCTACTTTGTTCCTGAGTTCAAAAGAATAGATGAGCTTTTTACCGAATTTCAGACAAATAGAATCCACATGGCTGTTGTTGTTGATGAATACGGGGGGACTGCAGGGATAGTCACCATGGAAGACATTGTTGAAGAAGTTTTCGGGGAAATCAGAGATGAGTTTGACTCAGAGCCGCCAATGGTCAGATCTGTGGGTAACGGCTCTTACAGAGTCGACGCGAGACTGCCCGTTGATGATCTGAATGACCTTCTTGGAACGGATTTTGAGGAAGAAGATAACTATGAATCTGTTGGAGGTCTTGTTTATCATCAGCTCGGACACATACCGGAGGCCGGTGAATCCCACGAGATAGACGACTGGACATTCACAGTGGAAAAGGTCAGCGGACAGAGAATTCTCTTTGTGAAGGTGAGCCCCGGAAGCGGGGAGAAGGATTGAGGGTATCCACCCCGGCTTTTGTTCTCAGACGAGTCCGATGGAGTGAGTCATCCCTGATACTGACCCTGTACTCGCTGGATTTCGGAAGGGCATCTGCTATTGTTAAGGGAGCTTTGCGCCCGAACAGCAGATTTCTCGGCAGAATTGAACTGTTCAGTCAGGGTGAATTCCAGCTTTCCCGGCGAGAGGGAAGAGAGCTGGATACAGCCACGGAAGTCAGTGTCATCTCCCACAATCATATGCTCCGAACGGGGTTCAGCTCTTTTGCCGGTGCCGGCCTTTTCTCAGAATGGCTTCTGGCAGCGGTCAGCCACGGAAATGAACCGTCCAGACCGGTGTATTGTCTTGTTGAACAAGTGTTCGGCCTGCTGGAAGAAGGAGTTGCTCCATGGCCGGTTGTCTGCGGTGGAGTGGTAAGGCTTCTTCAGCTTTCCGGTCACGGTTTTTCCACTGACATCTGCGTTGCCTGCGGGGCTGAAATCGCCGATTCCCCATGCTGGTCCCACTCCGGCGGAGGTGTTGTCTGCGGAAAGTGCGGGGAAAGCGGTTTTCCGGTGAAATCCGGCATTATCAGCTTTCTTTCCAGGGCGGGAAATTCCAGCCTGGAATCACTGTCGCGGGTCAGGCTTTGGCCCGGTGGTTATATTCAGTGCCATTCGCTACTCAAAGAATATGCACAGGTACATTTTGAGCATCGGCTTCTGCTGAAGTCGGAAAAAGTCATGAAGGAGATGCTGGATGCAGGCCACTAACGACCTGATGAAAAAGATAATTTCTCTCTCGAAGAGACTGGGTTTTGTCTATCAGTCCGGAGAGATACACGGAGGGCTTCAGGCTGCATGGGATTACGGTCCTCTTGGCGTGGAGCTGAAAAAGAACATAACAGAGCTGTGGTGGCACGAAATGGTGCGATCAAGAGGTGATGTGGTGGGTGTGGATACTGCAATTATCACCCACACTGATGTCTGGAAGTCTTCCGGGCATCTGAAGAATTTCCACGACCCACTTGTAGATTGTAAAGAATGCCATGCAAGATTCCGCGAGGATCATGTAGACGGCGATGTCTGCCCCAACTGCGGCGGGGAGCTGACAGAACCAAGGAACTTTGGACTGATGTTCAAGACATTCATGGGGCCTCTCGAGGACGAAGGCTCTATTGTTTACCTTAGACCGGAAACATGTCAGTCCATATTCGCTCAGTTCCAGAACATTGTGACATCCACCAGAAGAAGTCTTCCTTTCGGTATAG
>JAUVIS010000003.1 GCA_030592635.1 Candidatus Fermentibacteraceae bacterium
GCTGCAATACTGTATTTCGTTACGGCAACCTGTGATGAATCCGAACAAGTTTCTCTGTCGCGCTCCTGTAAGCAGACCTGGCATACAGCAGGTAAACACCGCCCGCTACCGGAGATCCACTGCTGTCGCAACCGTTCCACACAACACTGTGGTCACCTTCAGGCTGCACGCCGTCAATCAGAGAACAGACCATTCTTCCGGTTATATCGTAGATCTCCAGAGATACGGGAAAACAACTCTCGTCCGCAGCAACAGAGAAACTGATCAGGGCCGTGGAAAGCATAGGATTCGGCGCAAAAGACAAGGGGATTGACCCCGTATCAGGGTTTTCAAGGGCATTCTCCGCTATACCGGCAGTTCCAAGAAGACCATCAATTATCCAGATGGTTGAAGAGGTTGAGCAGAGCACTCCCACTTTGTTGTCAGGACCCAGAACCGTGAGGTAATTGGGTTGAGCATCCACAGGATAACGGGGCATGAACTGCTGCCCTGTGGACACATCGAAAGTGTAGATGTAATTACCGGGGTAGATCGCTGGAAACGCAGCTCTGCTGCCATCAGCGCTGAACGCGACTGTGGCACTTCCCTGCGGAGCAACTGTTTCGCCAAAATTCGCATTCGAGATTAATGTCATCTGCGTCGGATCACTGACATCTATAAAACTCAACCCGCGGGAGTAGAGACAGGAAACGCTATTTCCGCAGATAGCAACAGTGCCGCCAAGCTGCTGAGTTCCAAATACAATTCCGTCTGGATCAAGCAGCTCAAGATCTATGACATCAAAGGAATACAGAACGCGTTCATTCGTTGAGATGAAACCGGTTCTACAGTCGTCCGCGAAAACAATATTGTTGTTTGATGAGAAGGTAAATGGTTGCGGCAGCGGAATACTCCCTGCTATGAGCATATTGGCCGGGTCGGAAACATCCACCACCATAATAGCATCATCACTGCATCCGGCAATGGCAATACGATCACCGGCAATAGCAATCTCATACGGGTTCGCAGGAAGACAAAGGCCATCCGGATCAACAAGACCCGTGGTCTGCACACTGAAGGAATGCAATTTATCATCGGTGAAAGATGTAATGTAACCGGTCTCCCCATCTGAATCCATAGCAACATTCTGACCTGAAATACAGCTGTTTGAATCCAGCGGAATCAGAACAACCTCCTGAAGCTGAGCGGGATCTGTAATATCCACAATCAGAATTCCCCAGTACGAGTCCTCCGACTCGAAGTTACCCGGTATTGCCATAAGTGAATCAGTAAAAATGTAGAGATCCGAACACGGCCCGGGCACAACCAGTCCGTCCGGGTCAATCAAATCTCCGCTGGCAGGATCGAATGACCAGAGAATACAATCGTCGAAGCTTGCCACAAAACCTGTCGCCCCGCTTATTATGAATGTGGAATTCTGATAGAAATAAGATGGTGGAGGCGGATCAAATACCACCGCAGTCTGGGCGGAGGCGAGGGAAAGACTCAAAAGAACAGTTGTTACCTGCTTCATTCTGCCACTCCTTTTCTCGTTCAGTGCTGTTTACCTGTCATAGCCTACCTGAACCTCATAAAACCCTTCATATTTTGCCCTCAGTAAGTTCCTATCATGCAGAGATTCACCCGGCAGTCAATACATGCCGGATTCTCCTGTTTCAGAGACGGAGTGCCGTACAGCCTGATCTGCAGTACATTGAGCCAGCGGGTCGCGCAGCAGAATGATTGCGAACTTGAAGAGAACTTGCTCTGAGTATGAGTCTTCCCGGGCTGACCACGCTTCTATGGTTCTGGAGATATTCAGGGAAGCTCACAAAAATGGTATTTCCACCACAGTAAACAGCACCGTAACAGCACTGAACGCTCATGAGCTGAGAAATACGCTTTCTGCGGCGCTTCTGGCGGGAGCCGGACAATTGCTGATGAACAGATTTCTTCCGGACGGCAGGGAAACCCTGGTACGGAAATTCCTCTTTGTCTGGTTGTGGAGAAAGAGATTTCTTTGCCTGCTCCCTTTGATATAGTCGCGAGAACCTGATCAAATTCCCTCTGCAGCTCCGGTCTGTATCCCGGAAACACCGCCAGAGCCGCATCCCCTTCAAATTCGGCTATAAAGCCCCCCTTGTTCTTAATGAATTCAGTAAAGGGGGAAAATGCCGCGCTGAGAGTGTCTGATATCCACTCGGCACCTCTCACTCCCTGACGCATGGCTTTGTCTGTCAGGCTGGTAAACCCGCTGTTGAGATTATCCAGAATAAAGCTGGAGATAAGACTCTTTTCAGTCATTCTCCGCCTTCAAAAGAAAGTTTTTCATCATGGTTCCCCCCTGATAAGAACCAGTAGATCCGTCTGCCCTTACAACCCTGTGGCAGGGAATAATAAGTGGAAGTGGATTGGAAGACAGTACATTGCCCACAGCTCGAGCTGCACGGGGAAAGCCTGCTTTCCGGGCAAGTCCTCCGTATGAAATGGTTTGTCCTCGTGGAATGTCATGCATAGTATTGAGAACAATCTTTTTAAATTGAGAAGTGTTTCCAAGATCAAGAAACTCGCGAGAAACTTCACAGGGAATCCCGCTGGCCAGACCGGTGAGCTTCGCTGCCGTTTCTTCTGCAAAGCTGTTGTTGTTCCTCGCGGCGCCGGGAAAGCTTTTTTTTGCCTTTTGTTCTGCTGAAGTATCCAGCGAAGAAAGAAAAACACGATAGATAAGATCTCTATCCCAGACAACACAGCCGGATCCAAAGGGAGTATCAAACTTGCAGAAATTCATCTGATCGATTTGTTACTGAATATGAGGGCCTGTCCAGTCCAGTCCTCTGTTTCCGCTTCCAGCTTCCTGTACTGCCCGCGGGTTATCTCCGAAATTACCTTCTCCCAGAATTCCATGGACGGTATGTTCTCCGGATGCTGAACAACCTCCCATTTGCCTGGGAACATTTCAAAGACAGCCCTCGCTGCGGTTTCTCCGACTCCCATTCTCCGGTACTTCTTCATCACAAAGAATTCCGAGATGGATCTGGCCTCCCCGGACTCACACATGTAGCAGAAATCACTCACCAGAACGAAACCTGCAAGGGAATCGTCCGCTGTTATGAAAAATGGATGCCTGCCGGGTTCAGTCCAGTAATGATCGAGGTACCTGTACCCGTACAGCCCGTGACTGTTAACATCACCCTTATCAAATTCGCTGAAATCATACTGGTAAAGCTCAAGAAGATTCCTGAGAACCTGCTTGTCCTCAATCGCGACTTTTTTCAGAAGAACGTTCATCGCAACTCCTCTGCATTTATTTCAGACTCACATCTTCATCGAAGATATTCTTTTGTACAGAGCAAAGATAAAACTTTGTCAGCGAAAGCGGGCGGCACATCGAAAACCTGGCCCTGCGGTCAGCAAAGCAGTTCATAGGTCAGTCTGCCTCTGTCTCCTTCAACCGTGCAGCCACCGAGCTTGTCCCAGATTCCTCTTGAATGAACATTGTCTTCCGCTATTGTGCTGGTCAGCTTTGTTATTCCTCGATTAACAGCTTCATTTATCACAAGTTGAAATGCTCTGGTACAATACCCCTTTGAACGATACCGGCTGCCTATCCAGTAACCTATTCTCGCTGTCTTTTGCTCTTTATTGATATGGCTCAGAGAGATGATTCCTACCACCGTCATGCTGTTCAGAAGTACAATATAGGTTACGGCGTTTCTGCTCCTGCACCAGCCTTTTAACTTCTCCAGTAAATCATCAGCCGTCGGCTTATCACTGTCTCCGAACTTGAGATCTTCTCTGAGAATATTGTCATTGCAAAGCATTGATGACAGTTGTGTCGCATCCTTGTATGACGGTCTTCGGATAGTAATCAATTCCTGAACATCCCCATCAAAAATACAAAGATTTTCCGGCGAAGAGCTTTTCAAACCAGGATTAAATTTCGATTCTTCAGCTTTTAGCTTTCTTGGCTTTTTTCTCTCTGCGCTTCTCTTTCAGCGTTTTTTCAGGCTTTTTCTTTACATTCTTCTGAGCATCTCTTCCCTTAGCCATGGATCTCTCCTTTGTTTGAGTCAGTCAAATATAATAATTGATTCACCTGTGTTTTTGTATTACAGGTTTGCAGGTGATCAAATACTGCTTTTTCTTAACAAAATCAGTTTACATATTTGCATTACTGCCATATATATTTTGTTAGTGCTATTGCAGTTATTGAGATTTTTTGTCAAGTTTCCCGACGACCCTGAGACTTTTTATTCTCAGTGGGGGCATCTTTTTTGCGCCGAGCATGGAAATCGGGTAGAAGTTGTCCTGCCAGTGGTAGTCGGTGTCGTTGCCGGTAAGAGAGATTGAGAGAAGATAGTTACCGGGCTCAACTATTTCCGGGGTGATGGAAATTGATGCTTCCCCTGAGCCTGCAATGGTAAGAAGAGGTTCACCATTCTCCAGATTATTTGAAGCTAGAACTGTTTCACCGTCCGGACGGTGGATTGAAAAACCGAGAATGATGTTTTTTACTTCTTCAGCCTCCCGGGTTTCGATCAAAGCATTTACTTTAAGTGTATCGCCCTGTCTGAAAGTTCTGGATGGTACTCCGCTGCCGTTGGTAAGTGTAACGCGACTGAAGAATACCTCGCGGTTTCCCCACTCTCGCGGAGCGGCAGAGGCGGCTGTATTTATCAGTCTGCCAGTATTGGCATCAAGGTAGGCTCCCATAACATCATCAACCGGCCCGTCCATTCGTACCCTGCCTGAATCAAGCCAGATTGCACGGGTGCAGAGTCTGCGCACCGCCTCCGGGTCATGACTGACGAAAACAATTGTTTTACCTGATTCGCGGAATCCGAATATCCTGTCATAACATTTTGCCTGGAAAGCCGCGTCTCCTACAGCGAGAACCTCGTCAATGAGAAGAATATCCGGGTTAACACTGGTTGCGAGAGCGAATCCCAGCCGCATGAACATTCCTGAAGAGTAGTACTTTACCGGTGTATCCATGAACCGTTCAAGCATGGAGAATTCAGCAATGCCGGGAATCAGTTCAACCATCCGCTTCTGATCAAAGCCCAGAAGAGCTCCGTTGAGAAAAACATTTTCCGCGCCTGTAAGCTCGGGGTGAAATCCCACGCCGAGATCAAGCAGAGAAGCAATTCTTCCGGAAGTTCTGACTTTGCCTGAAGTGGGGCTGTAAATACCCGCCAGAAGCTTCAGTGTGGTGGATTTACCTGCGCCGTTGGATCCGACAAGGGCAACAGACTCTCCCGGCGATATCTGAAATGAGGCGTGATCCAGAGCTCTGAACCAGTCACGGCTGGTTCCTCTGCCGAAAACATTCATGAGGGTTTCCATAATGCTCACAGAACGATCACGGTAAAGCCTGTAATCAAGGCAGACATCAGAGAACTGAATCAGACCTTTCCGCATCCTACAGCTCCTTCACTACCGAGGGTTCCATGCGCTTGAAAACCAGGAGACCGGCAGCCAGGATAACCGCTGTCCATGTCACCAGTGAAACCCACGCCCAGAGTTCAGGCCAGGTGCCGTAATACATGGTGGAGTGAAAAATCTCCATGGCTCCGGCGACAGGATTGAATTTGATCACAGCTTCCATTCTCGCCGGGATGAGCCCCGCTCCCAGGGGGTATATAATCGGGCTTGCATAGAACCAGGCAAGAAGAATCACCTCAAGGAACTGTGATACATCTCTGTAATAAACATTACCTACGGAGATCATCATCGCAAAGCCGCTTGTCATCGCGGCCAGCAGAACAATTGCAACAGGCAGAGTAATGATGGAAAGACCCGGGATATGCCCGAAAGCAGTCAGAAGAACTTCAAGAACCACCATAGCCATCAGCATGTGAACGGCATTGGCGATAACCGACGAAATCGGCAGAGCAACTCTGGGAAAGTAAATTGACCTGATAAGTTTCTGATTATCAAGAAGGGTTTTAGCGGAAGCGGAGAGCGATGCAGCGAAGAAGTTCCACGGCAGAAGACCTGTTAAAAGAAAAAGTGAAAAGTGTTCAATAGCACCGCCGAAGCGGATAATCTTCGTGAACACAATTGTATAGACAACCATGCTGAAAAGAGGTTTGAGGAGAAACCAGAGGAAACCAAGAAAGCTTCTTTTATACCGAACCTTCAAATCCTTTTCAACAAGGCTCTTCATCAGAAGCATTCCGCCGGTCATTTTTTACCGATCTTCCTTTCGGTGCCACTTAAAATCCTCTTGATATTGGCAGTGTGAGTCACAAGAATTGCAAAAGCTATTATGCCGAGAACTATTTCAGGATATATCAGTTCATGGAACAGGATTCCGAAAAACGGCAGGGATATCCCGGCGATGACACTGCCAAGAGAAACCATTTTAAACAGAGCAAGGAGCAGAATGAACAGCCCCAATGCGCACAAAACCGGGTATGTGGAAAGAACCAGTAGAGCCCCAAGTGCGGTAGCGACACCCTTGCCACCCTTAAACCCGAACCACGGCATGAATACATGGCCGCACACCACTGCTACAGCAACAGCGCTTGGCAGCCATGCTGCAGGAGATGCATAGAAAGTAACTGCCAGCACCGGAGCGGCACCCTTTGCAGCATCAAGCAGCAGACCCGCGACGCCCATAGCTGTCCCGCTTGTTCTAAGAAGGTTGGTGGCACCGGGATTGCCGGAACCATGTTCACGGAGGTCAACACCTTTGAGCTTACCCAGAAGCCAGGAGAATGGTATCGAACCGGCCAGAAATCCGGCGAAGATGTACAGGGCGGCATTCATCAGTGCTCACGCTTTCTGTAGACGATCTTCAGCGGAACTCCGTTCATGTTCAATTCCTCGTGCATCTTGTTCTCGAAGTAGCTTTTATAGTTATCCGGGATAAGGTCTGCCCGGGAGACAAAAGCAACGAGAATCGGGGGCGTATCTTTTACCTGAGTTATATAGAAAAACTTCAGCATCTTCCCCTTGGGGGACGGAGGCTGGATAGTATTCACAATATTTCTCATGATCTTGTTGAGCCTGCTTGTTGAAATAACAGTCCTGCGCCTGTCAGCCACCGACTGCACCATCGGAAGAAGCCTTCCCATTCCTTTGCCCTCCAGAGCACTTGTGAAGAAAATGGGTATCCATCTGGCAAGGGGAAATCTCTGGATCACACTTCGTATCCACAGATGCCTGTCCAGCCCGAGGTCAACCTTGTTCACACAGATCAGTACACCCTTGCCCATTTCCCAGGCCTTTGTAGCCAGCCTCAAGTCCTGGGTTGTGGGATACTCATTTCCGTCGAGAACCACTACAACCACATCAGCGCTGCCAACACTTTTCCAGGAACGGAGGGTGCTGTAGAACTCGATATCTTCCATCTTTTTAGACTTCCTGCGAAGACCAGCTGTGTCTATCAGACGAAAATTGGTATCCTTCCAGGTGAGATAGGAATCAATGGAATCTCTGGTGGTTCCGGCAACGGGGGTTACAATGTTGCGCTCATCATCAAGAAGCCGGTTCACGATGGAACTTTTGCCCACATTTGGTCTGCCTATGACAGCCACGGATATTCCGTCAAAATCGGGATTCTCCACCGTCGGCAGATCACGGATAACCTCATCGAGAAGGTCTCCCACGCCCAGACCGTGGGCAGCGCTGACCGGCCATGGTTTTCCAAGACCCAGAGCTGCGAATTCGTGTTCCATACCCAGTCGACCCTGGGAGTCTATCTTGTTAACTGCGAGCAGGCATGGAAGGCCACTCTTTCTTACAAGCTCAACAGCGGCTTCATCAAAAGGGTGAATACCCTCAGTACCATCCACAAGAAGGATGATGATCTGCGCCTCCTGCATTGCGAGGTGTACCTGCTTTACGATAGCATCCTGAAAAGGATCGTCGCTGCCGGGAGAAAGACCCCCTGTATCAACAGCAATGAAATTAACACCACCCCATTCCCCGGTACCGATCTTACGATCGCGGGTAACACCGGCTTCGTTATCAACAATGGCGGTTCTTCCACCGATAAATCTATTGAAAAGCGAAGACTTGCCCACATTCACACGGCCAACAATGGCCACTACCGGCAGATCCATCTCGCAGCACCTCCTGATTCTTCTTAATATTGGACTGGAATATACTTTCAGTACTCTGTTCCGTGTTAACTGCGGGGTTATATTAAGGAATCATGAAAAAACCTATATTCATTATTGCCGGTATATCCACTCTGCTTTCAATGGCACTCACACTCAGCAGCTTTGACCAGGGGCTTGAGCATCTCACTCTGGATCTCAGGTTCAACCTTTTTCCGGATACTCATTCCGTAAATGACAGCATAATAATTATAAGTGTGGATAACGCATCTCTGGAATCCATGGACTGGCTGGGATGGCCGTGGCCCAGGCAGATATGGTCCGACATGACAACCTTCCTCTATGATGCCGGTGTGAAAGTCGTCTACTTTGATATTACCTTTTCCACAAGTTCAACCTTCTCCGCAAGCGAAGACAGCGTATTCGGCGCAGTGGCAGGAAGCGGCAGTACAGTTTTTATCACCGGACTGGGTCACGACGAAGGCCAGCCAATACCGGAGAACGCAGTTATTAATCTTCAACTGCCACCCGGAAGAACTGCTCCATTCAGATTTGCTTCACCCCCGGTGTCTCATATAGCGGCAGGAGCCAGTTATCTTGCTTCACCGTATGCTTTCCCCGACCCGGATGGAATGTTCAGGCAGACCCCTCTGTTTTTTCCCTCGGAAACCGGTACAGTTCCCTCACCGGCACTGGCCATAGCAATGCTCTTCAGGGATAATCATTCTGTTTCACTCGAAGATGGAACACTGCTCTGGAACAGCACCAGGATACCCCTTACAGAAGACTATGAAATGCAGGTCAGATTCGCAGGTCCGACAGGCAGCTACAGAACAATCAGCGTTGCGGATGTTTTTTCAGCAATGACCGGTGACACAACAGCTCTTCAACCGTCATCCCTGGCTGGAAAAATCGCAATGATCGGCTACACGGCATCGGATCTAATGGATCTGAAACCAATGCCCTACTCCGCCAGATGCCCCGGTGTTGAAGTAATCGCAAACACTCTTGGCAATATCCTTCAGGGCAGACATCTGGCAACTCATGGCTTGATGACAACACTGTTTCTTACAGTTTTCCTCAGTCTTGCAGTGGCCTCAGCCCTGGTCTTCATTCCCAGGGTAATACCGGCATCGCTTACAGGATTGTCTGCAATTCTCGCCTATGCGGCAGTTTGTCTCGTCGCTTTCAACTACCGGGATCTGTGGCTCACAGCAGTGCCGCCTCTTACCTCCGGCATGCTTACTCTGCTTGGCGGTTCGGTAATCGCTTATCAGTTCGCCACAAAAGATAAAAAGTTTTTAAAAGCCGCCTTTTCACAATACCTCTCTCCCGCTATCGTATCTCTGGTGGCAAAAAACCCCGAGTTGCTGAAACTCGGCGGCGAGAAAAAAGTAATGACTGCCTTCTTCAGCGATGTAGCGGGATTTACCACCATAAGCGAACAGCTTGATCCTCAAGATCTTGTGAAGCTTCTCAACATCTATCTTACGGAAATGACTGACATTATCCTTGAATCCGGCGGAACCGTGGACAAGTTCGAGGGAGACGCGATAATTGCCTTCTGGGGTGCTCCTGTAGAGCTTGAAGATCATGCGCTGAGGGCAGTAACCTCCGCCCTTGAATGTCAAAAGATACACAGGGAACTCAACACGCGACTCAAGGAAATGAATTTCCCGGCACTCAGCACAAGAATTGGTCTTGCCAGCGGCTCTATGGTAGTTGGAAACATGGGCAGCAGCAAACGGTTCGACTACACAATGATGGGCACTGATGTAAATCTGGCAAGCCGTCTTGAGGGAGTCAACAAAGTCTATGGAACACCAATCCTCATATCGAACAGCACCCGGGAATTCCTTCCCGCAAGTGTTATCTGCCGGGAAATTGACACTGTTATGGTTATGGGTCAGAAAACACCGGTTACCATCTGGGAACCGGTGCTGAAACTGCCGGTATTCGCAGAGCAGTACAGCAAAGCGTTGAAACTCTACAGAAACGGAAATTTCCAGTCTGCTCTGAAATTGTTCATGGAAATTCCAGAGGATCCACCATCCGGAACCATGGCAGCAAGATGCAGAGGGTTCATCGATAAAGGAACTCCACTGAATTGGAGAGGAACCTGGGTTCTGACATCCAAGTAGCATCTTTACTTATATTTACACATGCTTTGAATTGTGAATAAACAAGGAGGAACGATGAGATTTTTAATTGTCCTCGTGACGATTCTTGCGGGAAGCGCAGTCGCCGGGGATACAGATATTGAAGTTGGTGGAAACGCCACTGTAAAGATCCGCGAGCAGCACATTTTTCCTACTCCGGTTTTCTATGCTCAGCCGGTTGGAGAACTTGCTTTCGGCTCTGTTGTAGAGATTACCGGAGAACAGGGTGACTGGTACAGCATTGAGGCCGATAATGGAATTAATGGCTGGGTTCATACAACCGCGTTAACCGGAGCTGTCCTTTCACAGGGCTCTCAAGGCACCGATGACAGCGACTTGATAATGCTTGCCGGTCGAGGGTTCAATGATGATGTTGAGAGCTCATATGCTGAAGGTAAGACTCTCCCCTGGGATGAAGTTGATGCCATAGAAGATATTACTGTGGAACCGGCAGTTCTTGAGGTTTTCCTGGTTGAAGGTCTTCTTCTCAAGAACCTTCCTCCCGAAGAAGGAGGAAGACGATGATCGCAATTCTGCTGATCACAATGACTGCTTTCGGTCTTGGAGACATTACGGATGTTCTGGGAAGCGATGAGCTTGAAAGCGCTGTTACTGTCTACCAGGCTTTTGACGAAGCCAACCGCGAGATTACTGAAACGGAAGAATACTACATAGGCAGGGCTGTAGCAGCCAACATACTTGCTTCATCAACACCCATGTTCGACTGGGATGCCGTGTTCTATGTAAACGAAGTGGGAGCGGTTATTGCCGGTTTTTCTCCAAAACCCTTCACCTACGGTGGGTGGCACTTCATGATTCTTGACGATCAGGGCATCAATGCTCTGTCGTGCCCCGGTGGAATAGTTCTTCTCAACAAAGGTCTCTGTGATCTTGCGGTAAATGAGGATGAACTGGCGGCAATACTGGCCCACGAAGCTGCCCACATTGCCCTGAGTCATGGAATTCAATCTGTCGAAAAAGCAAAGTTTTCATCAGCCTGGACAACGCTTGGCCATGAAGGCGCACAGCACCTGGGCAGCGACGATGTACAGGAGCTTTCTGAAAACTACGGCGATGTTGTAGACGACATCACAATGAACCTTGTCACACGAGGTTACAGCCGCGATTCCGAGCAGCAGGCCGACAGCCTCGCTGTCCATATTCTGGCCAGTGCAGGATACGATCCAATGGCACTTGTAACGCTGCTGAACAGAATGGATGAACTTACAGAAACGAGCGGGCCGGGCTTCTGGCAGACACACCCTGCTCCTTCCGACAGAGTCCAGTGGATCATGGATGAAATTGAGAACAGCTCTCTGGCTTCGCCCCCCTCAGGAGAAATTGCTGTAAGAACAGCGAGGTTCGCTGAAAGATACACAAACGCAGACATAACCCAGCCCACCGAAACATCCCGCAGAACAAGCTCCGGAAGTACCGATACAGAATCCGGTGGCCGAGCATCTTCAGGAGGCAGACGGTAATCTTTCCTCTGCTTCTTCTGCTTTCAGCCGCGCCCGGTGTCACGGGGATGGTTCCCCACGACCCGGGCGCTTTTACTCAGGGGCTTGAAATCAGATGCGGCTTTCTCTGGGAAAGCACCGGCACTTACGGTCGATCCACATTCAGGAAAACCGATATGGAGACCGGAGAGGTTCTGGATTTACTCCGGCTTCCAGACACCGTTTTCGCGGAAGGATTTACCTTTCTGGACGACTCCACAGTATGCCTTCTAACCTGGAAAGAGCATACAGCATTCCTGCTGAATCCCTGGACAATGGAGATAGAGGATGAATTCTATCTGAATACAGAGGGCTGGGGTATCTGCCGCACGGGTGAGTTTCTTGCACAAAGTGACGGCACAGCTGTCCTGCGTTTCAGAGACACAGGTGATTTCTCAATTCGTGATTCCATATCCGTCACCCTCAACGGCGAACCTCAGTTCTTTCTTAACGAGCTGGAATACCTTAACGGACAGATACTTGCAAATCAGTGGCGCACAGGCAGGATTCTTTTCATAAATCCGGAAAACGGTCATGTAGAGCGGGTTCTCAATCTCCGTGATGTAATTCCCCGATCCGGTGGTGTCCTTAACGGAATTGCAGCAGGTGAAGATGAAACTCTCTACTGCACAGGGAAGAACTGGCCGATTACTCTGATTCTGGATAACCTGTAGGAACATCTGTATTGCTCTGCCTGATACACTATGTTATACCTTAAGTTTGTTTCCAGAAACAACAATTCTGAATACATATCAGAACGAAAGGAAACTCATAATGCCTAAACTACTGTTTGTTCTGCTTATCATTGCAACCGCTGCTTCAGCAAAATGGATTACCTCAACAATCGACTCCCCTGACGGAGATATATCAGGTCTCGCCTGGGGTGATGGTCATCTGTGGGCAATGGATTCTGTTTCAGACAGCGTCTACAAGCTTGACCCGGCAACTGGCGACATTATCAGCAGTTTCTACTTCAACCATGCTGCAACAACGGTTCCTACCGGGCTTGCCTACTCCGAGAATCACAATATGGTGCTGTGCGGCGGCTGGTACATCTCCAACGGCTATGTATACAAATACTCTCCCACCGGTTCATATCTGGGCATGGTGAACATGTGCGGCGGTTGAGGAAACCCTGTCTCGTCGGTGACGGGACTAAGCGTCAGCGGAAACTATCTCTTTCTTTCCTCCAGATCACAGAAAAGAGTTTACCGGTACACACTTCCAGGTATAACCGGCAGACAGCTCCTTCTGTACATGCCTGCTTTCAATAAAACATGTGATATTGCCTTTAATGCCGAAGACTCTCTTACATGGGCAGCCTCGGAAACCAGTGACCCTGCTGTCAAATGCTTTAATACTGAAAACGAAATGGTTGACTACATCAATATCAGCCTTATTCCAAATGCAAGAGGAATGACTCTTGATCCGGCGGGATTCCTCTGGATAAGCGACATTGATGCAGACAAAATTTATCAAGTCGATCTCTCTAATGGTATCGAGGATGGCAACCAGCCCCCGGCAGGGCTGAATGTTATTCCCTCTTCAAATCCTTTCAGTGGCGCAGTTACCATTCAGGCACCGGGAATCCACGCTGAAATAACGGTGATTGATATGTATGGACGCCAGATAGAACATGACACTTTCCAGGAAAGCTGGACCTGGAATTCTTCAGCCCCGGCCGGCAACTACCTCTTTATCATCAAAGATGATCAGGGAGTATCTGCGATTCTGGACATGGTAAAGATTTAACTGACTTCCCTCGGGAAACACCGGAGTATCTGCCCCGGTGTTTCTTTTTGCGGTATTCTACATCCTTATTCCGGATTTCCGCGTTTCTGGTAACGAAGTCCCTGAAACGGGGCACACTGGCCTTGCCGCGTTTCTGGAAACTCTGTATCTTTCAAGTATCTTTCCCGCAATTGAGAATTTAATCGAATTCAAGGAGGTGCGCTGTGCGCAAAGTACTGCTGGTACTGCTTGTTATAGCAGCCGCAGCATCGGCCAAGGCAATAATAGCAACCCTGGATGCCCCTGATACCAACATATCCGGTCTTGCATGGGGTGAAGGTTCCCTTTGGGCTATGGATGCTGTTACTGATTATGTGTATGAACTTGATCCTGCGACAGGTGATGTGATCAACAGTTTCTACTTCGATCATATCACCACGATAGTTCCCACCGGCCTCGCCTACTCCGAGAACCACAACATGGTTCTCTGCGGTGGCTGGTATAGTACTACCGGCTATGTTTTCAAGTACAGTCCCACCGGCTCATATCTGGGCATGGTGAACATGTGCGGCGGTTGAGGAAACCCTGTCTCGTCGGTGACGGGACTAAGCGCAAGCGGCAACTATGTTTTCCTCGGCTCAAGAAACCAGAATAGAGTTTACTACTACACCCTTCCGGGAGTTAGCACAAGAAAAGACTTCACTTACATGACCGGGTTCGGTGCTACATGCGACATTGCAATGAATGCGGCAGACAGCCTTGTCTGGGTCGCTTCCGAAAATACAGGCCTGGCGGTAAAGTGCTATGATACCAACAATACAATGGTCGATTACATCAATGTGAGCCTGATACCAAACGCCAGGGGAATGGCTCTTGATCCCAGCGGCTATCTCTGGATCAGTGATATTGATGCCGACAAGATCTATCAGGTCGATCTTTCTGAAGGCATAGAGGAGGGCGATCAGGGCACTGAAGGATTCTCCGTTGTCCCCTCCGCCAACCCCTTCAGCGGTGCTGTTACATTCCAGGCACCCGGCGTGAATGCAACTGTTACCGTATTCGATATGTATGGCCGTCAGGTTGAAAACGACAACTTCCAGGAATCCTGGACATGGAACTCTTCCGCCCCTGCGGGAAGCTACATATTCGTCATCACAGATGATCAGGGAGAGTCAACAACCCTTGAATTGATGAAGATCTAGACGGTTTCAAAACACAATGAAAACCCGGAGTTCAATCTCCGGGTTTTCTATTGACAAACCTTAACAGGATTCCGATATTACCGCCTCGGCGCAGTGCCTCGATAGCTCAGTTGGCAGAGCGGGTGGCTGTTAACCACTAGGTCGGAGGTTCAAGTCCTCCTCGAGGCGCCAAAGCCCCTTGACTTGTTTCAGGGGGCTTTCATTCAGCAACCGCAAAAGCTCTGAAACTCTCTTGTTTTTCCAAATAATTAGAATAAGAGCTACTTTGGGGAAATGAAATCGATGCCTTTTTCCTTCCTCAGTGACAGCAGGTGGGTTTTCATACTTCATGGAGCATTTTTTCATGTTGCCTTCATCAGCCCGAGTTCAGAATCCAATCTTTCAGCAAGATACACCTTCAATAATGATTGATACGGAATATCCTTCTTGTTTGCCAGGAGCTTCAGCTCTTCGATCATGGACTCCGGCAATCTGAGGGAAATTGTTTTTGTTGAAGGTTTGAGTTTAGAGAGGGTTACTCGCTCTGCACTCTTCCAGTCCAGATATTCTGCTGAATCGTGGGTCTGCCAGAACTGTCGTTCCTCTTCTTCTGTCTTAAAGCCGGGTATTTCTTTTTTCATTATTGAAACCTTCGTTCTTCTGTTTGTGTCATGTCCCTTGCCGATATGATCCTGATCAGCTGGCTTCTGATAACGAAGACAACAAAAAGCATCCTGTTCATATCGGTCTGTCCCAGCACATAAAACCGAGGTTCATGTTCCGAATGTGAGCTATCCCTTTGCAGAACAAACGGACGGTTAAAGAACACCTGCTCACATTCTGACCGGGTAACACAATGCTTTTTCCAGTTCTTCACTGCATTGCCTTCATCCCGTTCGAATCCAATACAATCCCTGAGCATATCTCTTGGTTTAACCATACTTAATGTATATTACTATCATATACTTCTGTCAAGGTAACATCCTGCGATCAACAGTCCTGCGCAGCATTCTCTCCGTCACCAGCCTTCTCTCCCAGTAATCCCCCATCCTTTCAATCTCATCTTTCAATTCGTTCGGCAGCTTCAACAGATTCAGGAACTGAGTAACTCTTGCTCTAGAAATGCCGAGTTTTCTTGCAAGTCAGCCTTCGTCAGATTGTTCAACTCCATCTCCAGTTTCATCTCTTTTGCCTGTATTATGGGGTTCCTGAAGATCTTTTTTGACTTTGGGATGAGCTTGTTACCGATGGTTGTATTGAACCGGAAAATAGTTCGCTGGGAGACACGGTCAAGGCGCCAAAGGCACCATGATTAGCTCATGGGGCCTTTTTCAGTCATCTTGTTTGTATTGCAATGTGGTATGTTGCATATTTTGCGGTATGAAAACTTCTTCTACAACTTCACTACCATGGTCGTAGCAATTGCTCCCGCGCATGAACCACTAATGTTGTAGCCACCCGCAGGAAGTTCATTGCCTTCAGAGTCACAACCATCCCAGAGAAAAGTATTACCACTGCTGCTGGAAATAGTCCTGACAATTCGCCCTGAAAAATCGTAGACCTCCAGTTGAGCTGGTACAACAACTCCCTGAACGGCGATAGTTACGCTCTCAGAAAAAGGATTAGCAGAACTCTGAAGAACAAAAGGGTCAGTGTCAACAGGGGATGTACTTGATTCCTCAACCTCGACCCAGTCGTGGTCGAACCAGCCCATGACTATCCAGTACCCGCTGACTTCTACATCTCCCTGGCTCCAGATAGCAAAAACATCACCATCATCATTCGTAGCAGCTTCAAGACTGGCAATCTGCTGAACTTCCTCATCACTGTAGTCATAGGCTGCGTATGGTTCTTCAATGAAGTTGCCATTCTTATCTATTATGGCAAAATAGACATAGTGATCACTCTGGAAATAAGCCAGCCACATCAGGTACAGAGTGTCTCCATCAGGTCCAGGGAGAATATTCATATACCAAGCACCAAGATTGGGCATCTCAACCTCTTTTATAACCAGTACATCACCAGTTTCAGAATCAACCTTGACTAAAGAAAGAACACTATAGGGGATTCCTTCTCTCGAATAATAAAAGAAACACCAAAAATTGCCATCAACATCGACAGTAACAGATGTAGTCGGACGAAAGAAATCAAGTCCCTGAACCAGTTCAACAGGTGGTATCACGATGTTACCTTCAAGATCATACTGAATGTAGGCGGGAAGAGCAAAACCGGCAAGGTAAACCACATGCACCCTGTTACCATCAACACAGATATTTGAGATATCATCCAGGCTACCTGGAACTGTGTCTCTGAATACCTCACCAACTCCAGGCTCGAACACTGCGTAGCAGACCCCACCGGAAATCTCAAAGGAAGCATGTATACGCCCAAGACTGTCACTGGAAGCTTCCACTCTTGGGCGACTCACATAGGAATCGGGGATCAGAAGGCTGGTGGGTACAAGTTCTGCACCAGAGCTGTCCCGAATAGTGTGCCAGGCGGGAGCCCCTTCTCTCCAGAACAAAGCAACACTATCCTCATTCACCAAACAGCTGGTGGTATAGCCTGACCATACCTGATTGGAAATCATAGTCTCCGGAAAAATAACTGTGCCGTCTGAGAGATAAACCTTGTAACCTACCCTTGTCTCCTGATTGAGATATCCCCATACCTGATGCAGCGTGTCAGTACCTGTAACTTGAATGGATTTGTGCTGCTGGCTGCTGTATGACCAAAGATCCTCAGTGATTATAGGATCGCTCCACCCTGGGGCATGGGTCATCAGAAACAAGCCGGACAAAATCATCGACGGTAACATTAATCCTCCTCCAGAACTCCTGTTCTTGCAGCGTCATGCTGACACTGGGGCCATGGAGCATAACCCGGTATACATCTGCCAAGTTCCCAGATATGAATGTAATTGTCCATGGTTCCAAAGACAACCTCTACCCTGCCGTCATTATCAATGTCGGCTATTACAAAACCGCCCTGAACTGATGCAGGGAGGGTGTAGGGGAAACCAAGATTAGCCAGTGGTTCACTTGAACTGGAAATTCCAAAAACTACACCCTCTCGACTGGCTGTGATTACATCCGCATGTTCAAACAAATCATGATCATCCAGTTCACCAAGTGCGGGGAAGGGGGGCTTGCCTTCACCGGCAGAAGAATATTCAAAAGGATAATTGTCCATATGAAACCCACCCTCATCCCACGCAAAGCACTGGTTTTCAGTATTGGCGATAATTCTGTCGGGACCTGGTGTCAGTGCTTCCCAGTCAGCCACAATGCAGTATGGAACATGGTTGGAGTTAAGACCGGGGTTGCTCTGACAGCTGGCAGTTGTTGTCAGATCTCCGGGATCAAGCAGTAACGCAGGAGAATGGGTTGAAGTTGCCTGATCTGTGGGCATTGAAATTAGCTGCCCCTGAGGCAGAGTTCCAACTGCGGGAACAGTTCTCCAGGGAACACCTGACCAGTCCCTCTCTGAAGGGAACGAATCGGCATCGTAATCATACACAAAGCACTTTGAATTCTGTTGCATGAATTCATTCCAGTGGAGATTTACAATAATCTCCAAGCTGCCGGCACCGTTCAGATCCTCAAGTAATGGCCAGCTTGAGATCGTATTTGCATTTGCCGGGATGCCTGGTAATTGGACTGTTCTAATTGGTACAAGGGCATCATTAACTATGTCGAAGACATAGATATCCCTACCGCGGGAAAGCACTATCTCATCCCTCTGTTCAAAACCTGCCTCATCCACAAAATCAGCCAGCGCAACAGTATGATTCCCTTGCCAGAACCATTCGCCGGAATGTGTGTAACTGCAGATCGGCTCAGTCGAAGTTCTATCAAAGATCATCAGTTCATCCCGACCATCAACGATTATCTCTGAAAGACCGTTCCCTGCCACATTCCCGGTAACAGGTATGCTCGGATAGATATCTATTCCCTGGGGGGTGTAGAAGAACGGGTAAGGATCGGATCCCCATACAGGTGCTCCCGGGGAATCACTCCGGAAAACACATATCTGACTTTCTGTAGCAATAACAATCTCCAGATACCCATCACCATCAAAATCAAAAAGAACCGGCGGTACTATTATGGAATGTGCCGTTTGAGTTGGCCAGCCTGATTCATTGGGATAAAAGTCCAGTATATCCAGACTCGTTGCTGCTGAATTGTTCGACATCCACGAATCAGGAGCAAGACCGCCGGGATCTACTGCGGATGCTGTCAGAAACAATGTTCCCGGAGGTGTGAACCAAGTGTTATTCCACCGAAACTCCAGTGTTGTTTCATCACCTGCTGAAAGCCCTGAGCATTGCGCTGTGATAATATCGGGGATACTGTTGCCATCTGTCACCTCCATAGTAACCACAAAGGGACCTGCGTCCTGCCAGCCTGCATTCCTGACAGTTACATAAATGACTGCCTGTCTTGATCCATTATTACTTATTGTGGGATAACTGTTTGTCTCAATGTCTGCAGAACTGATGATCAGATCGCAGCAGTTCCGGAACTTCATTCTGTCACCAATGTCTGCTGCAGGGTCTCCCAGCAGGTTAAACTGGGCTAATCCCCTCAGTCCATAATTGGTGGATGTGAAAACATCAAGATGTTGAAGTCTCGCTGAAAGAATGGCATCTCCCATTCTTGTAATACCTCTTTCAAATACGGCAGTCAGTATCCCCTTTCCATAGTATTTGTAGATGTAAATGTATGAGGAGTTAGATCCGGCGAACACACCAATGGCTCCACACTCTGTGTGCTTTATGAAATCTTCCGCAAGACAGTCAGTGGAAAAATCGTATGGAGGTGAAGCATTGTTATCGTAGCACAGGCACTGCCAGGTATTTATGCTCTCATGCTCAACTGCGGTGTGATTGAATGTTCCAGCAGTACAGCACAACATAAGTACAAATGGTGTCCAGTGATCCGGGTCAGGAGTAAGTGCCAGTACATCAAGGTTATTAAATGTAGAGTCCGGTACACCAAAGTTTTCTTCCTGCCAGTTCAGACCTGCTGAAAACATGTGGAAATCTCCATGATCGGAATAGAACGCGATCTGCGACCCTCGTTCAAATACGGTGTTGCAGGCATTCACCCAGTCTGCACTGGTCATGCTGCTGCCATCCGGATTTGGAGGATCAGTGTTGAATGTGTTCTCGCCGTCACCGCAGTAATAATTATCCCACTCATAACCCATCCATGTGCGGAGGGAGTCGATCCAGCCAGCTGAAGGTTTCCAATCGTCGTATGTAAATGCACCACTGTGATCTGTACCGGCAAGCCGTGTGATTCGCCTGCGGTTAATCAGATTTCCCGGGTAGGGAGGTACTGCCTCTGACTCATATGACTCAATCAGATTGAACATGTTCTGGAGAGTCTCGATCTCTGTTACCGGGAGTCTGCCGACTATCATGTCTGGGAGACCGGAGATAACCTCTCTCGGTTCGTCGAAAAGAACAAACCACTCGTCGTTGCCGTACCCGTAATGTGAAAGGTATTCCATTGTAGGCAGGCAGTAGGTGTATGTGGTACAGCCTGGATCATCATGATCACCAATCAGAAGAAGGTAAGTTGGTCTGTCACCCGGACTACCCCAACTCCAGAGAGCTTCCGTGTAGTCTCGAATGATATCGGGACTTATAAAATAGTAATCAGAAGTTCCGTACCCCTCTATAATATCTGCAATATTTGCTATCAGTACATCGAAGCCGTTCAGAGAAGCCCGGTACGCTGCGAAATCGTCTACAAAGGTTCCATCAAGCCCCGGAGCGACAATTATCACATAGTCCGGTACAAAGGGTGGCGGATCCAGAGTGTCCTCGTGCCTGAACACACTTCCTGCGGGTAGCCCCATTGGAATCGGATCCGGGTCGGGTTCATACCCGATCAGCCTGTCATCAATGATCTGATCGTAATAGCCAAGCCCAGCCTGGTTCCAGACCGGATCTGTACCCTGGAAATTGACTTTTACTTCAATATCACTCCACACCCTCAACCTGTTTTCAGAAGCAAGGAACTGAACCGGGTACACATCAACTATCGCAACCCGCTGATCACGGAGTCTGAACTCTCCTGATATTTCAGCGGTTACAGAAGGATACCATTCTAAAGAGGAATATGCTGCTGGATTCTTCTCGAAGAATTCATCTATGTATGTGATTCCCTGCTCATGAACCAGACTGTCATAAGGAGCCGGGCAGACTGGAAGACATGCAATCGTTTCTTCACAGGATGCGGAAAAAGAAAGATCAAGATCAACTCCATCAGGCACCGCGACGAAACAGGTTACAAACGGTACTTCAGGATAACCTGTTACATCCATGGGTACCGTTCCAGGACTTTGATTAAATCTGAGATATTGGGTACTGTCATGTGTCAGTGTCTCGGACAGAAGACCTTGCAGTTCAACATCAAAGGAGATGTAATCCGGTGCGGTTATCCCGTGTCTGACCAATGGAGAAGCCCCGGAAGGGCAGCCTGCATTAAATTCAAGCCAGTCGGCATAACACAATCCTGCAAACACCAGCAGAACTATCAGGAGCAATCCGAACTTCCTCATGATATTTCTCCCTTTGATCTGATTCTACCACAAACTAACTTCTCTCTCAAGACCCGTCAGCAGTAGTAACCTCCACTTTCAACCAAAATACAAGGGGGTTACTTCTGTGTACCAATGATGACAATAAGGCAAGAAGTTAAAAGTTCTCTTTTCTTGTCCTCAATGCTCTCTCTGTTACTAATTTCCTCCCCCGGTAATCCCACATTGCTTCAATCTCTTCCCTAAGTTCCTCCGGAAGTCTCAGTTTGCCTGTATGATGGGGTTCCTGAAATACTCTGTGAAGCCGATGTGAACAAAAGGATGTTGTCAGCTGGACTGTGTCGGTCATATTATTGACCGAAGAAACTTCAGCGAGTATTGTTGCTTTCGGGCAGGAGACGGGTAATGTCAGGGAGGGAAGGAAACGCTGTGAGTAATATTTGTGAAACACTTGAAAGCCGGTTTCCTGTAATTCTCTATGACTGAGAAACCGGTAAAACATACACGCCGGGTTCGCTATGCCGGAACCCATCCCCGGAAATTCAGCGAGAAATACAAAGAACTTGATCCGGAAAAGTATCCGGGTGATGTGAAAAAAGTTAAAGAGCGGGGACAAACCCCGGCCGGGATGCATCTGCCGATCTGTGTACATGAGATTTGTGAAGCTCTTAAACTGAAACAGGGTATGAGCGGAATAGACTGTACTCTCGGATACGGCGGACACAGCAGTAAAATACTGCCGCGTATCCTGCCTGGTGGCTTACTGATCGGGATTGATATTGATTCCACTGAGCTGGCAAAAACTGAGAAACGCATTCGTAATCATGGATACGATGAATCCATGTTTTTCACTCGGCACATGAATTTCTCACAGATAAGAGACTGTCTTGATGTGCGCCCTGAAGGATTTGATTTCATACTTGCGGATCTGGGTGTATCTTCAATGCAACTGGATACTCCCGGCAGAGGATTCTCTTTCAAGAACTCCGCTCCGCTGGATTTGCGGCTTGATAACTCTTCAGGAAAGACTGCGGCTCAATTGATCCTTCGCGTTACAGAGGATTCTCTTACAGATCTTTTAGCGGAAAACGCGGATGAGCCATACGCGGAGCTTCTTGGCAGGGCCATACTCTCGAAAAAAATGGAATGTCAGACAACCACTGGTCTTGCGTCTGTCATTACCGGGATACTGCAGAGTAAAGGGCTTGAACCCGCAGAATGCAAACCGTCAATTCAGCGGGTATTTCAGGCACTTCGCATAGAAGTAAACAATGAATTTGAAGCTCTCGATCAACTGCTTCATTCGATTCCGGAATGCCTGAAAAGCGGCGGCAGAGTCGCAATTCTTTCATTTCACTCAGGTGAAGATCGCCGTGTAAAGAAAAGCTTCAAGGGATTTGTCGAACAGGGAATTTATTCTGAATGCGTGCGCCGCCCGGTTCGTCCCTCTTTTCAGGAAAAATACGACAATCCGCGTTCATCCAGCGCAAAACTGCGCTGGGCTGTAAGAAAATAGCATATTCGTTTGCTGGAAGACCCGCACGGGACATCGGGTATTGCATTCACAGTTCACAACTGAAGGCCGTGTGGCCTTGCCATCGGCGCTAATGCTTTTAATATTAGGGGAGAGATTTCCGGAGGGGTCTGGAAAGGCTGGTTGTGTTTAAAAATATCCCGGATTCTTTTACGGAAACTGTTCTCTGCTCTATTTCAGAGCCTGCTTTAATCTTTGACAGCGATATCAGGGTGATCTGGGCAAATCCTTCTGCCGAATTGTTCTTCGGCCACAGTTCGGAATTTATGGCCGAAAAGAAATGCATGGAGCTTTTCGGAGGCGTACTGGAATGCTTCGATAACTGCCCTGTAAAAAAAGCCTTGACAACCGGAACAGATGAAGTGCTTGTGGTTGACGGTGTGGTTTGCCCGCACAAACTCATAGAGGCTATTCCGTACAGCAGAGGCCGGGAAACACTTATTCTGGCAATCGTTCACTCAGTACCGGAGGTGGACAGAAACAAAGCCCTTCGAAGGGATTTTGCCGCAAGGATGAACCTCTCAGTAACCCTGGAAGAAGCAGCGCCGGATATAGTTAACGCAATAAAGAGTCTCACTTCAGTACCAACCTGCGGCATCTATGTAAAGCAGAATGACCAGTTTGATCTGCTTTACGGCGGAGGAGTTCCCAATGCCATTCCCTGCCGTTCCTCTGAATTTGACTTCAGCTCTCCCCTCTACCTGCCATCCGACAGGCTTCCCTTCACCTCTGACGATGAATTCCCCGATGGCGCTGCCATTGTTCCTGTTGCCGCTCCGGGCGGAGAAACCGGCGTCCTGCTTTTAGCCGGCAGAGGAACCATGAGTACAACAGCCAGAAACAGGCTGGAAATGATAGCCAGTGTACTCGGAAGCTGTATTATCAGACTTACTTCCGCGCCGGCATCGTAGACACTGTAAAAAAAGTTATCACGGCGACAAAACCTGCCATGGCAAAGACAGCCCATGGCCCGACCTTTACCCAGAGAACCCCGCCAAGCACAGGCACAGCCATTGATACTATGTGATCAATTGTTCCTCCCAGACCGATAGTGGGAACCATTTCAGAATCCTTCCTGATTATTCCGGACAGGTATGTGGTTCTGGCCATGGACAGACTGAAAAGAAGCTCATCAAGAACGAAGAAACAGTAAAGAAGCGCAAGAGCAGTGCCGGGACCTGCCAGACTGGGAACCACAGCATACGCGGCACTGAGTAACGCAATTAATGCCGCGTCAGCCATAAGGATGGTTCTTTCACCAAGCCTGTCAATAAGTTTACCGAACACCGGTTTTAGAAATATTCCGATAAGAGCGCTTGCCCCCATGGCAAGAGCAAGCTGCGGAGCCTTCTGGCCATAGACAGATACCAGAAGCCAGGGCGCGAATGTCAGAAATATCTGCTTTCTGGCACCGAAGAGCATGCACAACGCATAAAACAACCGGTATTTTTTTCTAAAAACAAATCTTCTGGCCGTGGCTCGCCCTGCTTCACCAATGGAAGACGGAAGACTCATGGATATCAATATCCCGGGAACCAGAAGAACTGCTCCGACGATCCAGGTAATTTTGTAATCCGTCTTCAACTGACTCATCAGAAACCAGACAACTGCCGTGCCCAGTATTAAGCCGATTGACCTGTAAGCCCCGACCCGGCCAAGCACCCAGCCTCTTTTACCTGAACCGGCAAGCTCGATTGCCGTACTGTCTCTGAGAGGAATGAAAGCGTGCATGGCGGACGACCATACTACCATGATAAGAACAAATCGGAAGAGTGAATCGGCGAAGAAGGCAAACCCGAGAAATGCAGCGACTCCCACCACGAAAACCATGGTTACAGCTTTCCTCCGTTGAACCCTCACAAGGAATCCGGCGATGAACACCAGGAGGAATCCGGGAAGCTCTCTGGGAACTTCCAGGGCTCCGCGCACTTCACCGTCGATACCCAGCTCATTGCTGAGATAGTCAGGCATCACACTCATAAAAACTGTACTTGCCGCACCGAGTAGAATGACTGTTGCAAGCAATTTCACAAGTGGTGTTTTCATTCGACTTCTCCCCCCTTGAATCACGGAAGATAAACAATAGAGTGTATCGTTGCAAAACATGGCGATCAGATAACTATCGGCATATACTACTATAGTTTTCCCGCCAGCCAACCAGCCGAAATGAATGGACGGACAATGATAAAAGAGCCTGTAAAAAGAGCCGATGTTCTCCGGGAAGATACATGGGATCTTACCGCAATGTACAAAACTGCGGAAGACTGGAATAAAGACCTGGAAGAAGCCTCAGAGATACCGGAAAAGCTTGCGGCATACAGGGACGAAGCCATGAAGTCCCCGGAATCTCTTCTTGAAGTCATTGAGGCTATCCTTCACGCAAGTCGCAGGGCGGAGAAAATTTCAACTTACGCGCACATGATTCAGGATCAGGATCTCTCTGACCCCGGAGGCAGTGAGATGAACCAGAAGGCAATGGATCTTCTTACCAGGCTGGCGACATCTTTGAGCTGGTTCAATCCCGAGGTACTTTCCGTACCGGAGGAAATCATGGTCAAATGGATCAATGAAACTCCTCTTTCAACATACAGAGTATGGCTGAAAAACATTCTCCGGAACAGGCCCTTCATTCTGTCCGCCGCTGAGGAAAAGATCATGGTTCTTGCCTCGGATGCCACAAGAGGGTTCAGCGGAACCTTCGGCAAACTGAATAATGTTGAAATACCTGCCAGACTGCCTGAAATCGCGGGAGAGAGCGGGAAAAAGATAAAAATCTCACACGGAAACTTCGTCCCCCTTCTTCAGAGTCCCAACCGGGAAGTGAGAAAAAGCGCATTCACCGGTTTCTACAAAGAAATCCAGGGAAACACGGAAACCATGGCCTCACTGCTGGATGGCCAGGTAAGGACAAACATCTTTCAGGCGAAAGCCCGGAACCATCCATCCGCTCTTGAAGCATCTCTTTTTCATGACAGAGTAAACACGACTGTCTACGAATCTCTTATCAGCTCGGTTCATGAGAGTCTTCCTGTGCTGCACAGGTACTACCGGATGAAAAAAAGAGTAATGGGACTGGAGAAGATGCACATCTACGATGTTTACACCCCCACTGTACACGGTATCGATGTAAAGTACACTGTAAGCCAGGCTGAGGAACTGACTCTGGGAGCCGTTAAACCCCTCGGAAAGCTGTATGAAAATACCCTTCGTCAGGGCTTCAGGGATCGCTGGACAGATAAATATGAGAACATTGGAAAGCGGAGCGGCGCATACTCGGGCGGATGCTACGACAGTCCTCCGTACATGCTTTTGAACTTCGCGGGTACTCTGAATTCTGTATTCACCCTCGCGCATGAGGCCGGACATTCCATGCACAGCTGGTTCTCAAGAAAAAATCAGCCTTACCACACATCCGACTACAGAATACTTGTGGCGGAAGTGGCCAGTATCACCAATGAAATGCTTCTGGCAAATCATCTCAGAGGCAGAACAGAGGATCGTGATATTGTTGCATACCTGATAGACAGCCAGATAAATGACTTTAGAACAACACTGTTCAGACAGACCATGTTCGCCGAGTTTGAGTTGCTGATCCACCGGCAGGTTGAGCAGGGCGGATCTCTTTCCGCAGACTGGCTGAACAAATCATACCTGAATCTCGTAGAACTCTACCATGGAGATGCCTTTGAGTTTGATGCTGAAGACTCTCTGATTGAGACTGAATGGGCCAGAATACCACACTTCTACTACAACTTCTATGTGTACAAGTATGCCACAGGTCTGGCATCGGCAGCCTCGATCAGCAGTAGAATTCTGAATGGTGATGAAGGGATTGTTGAAGGTTATCTCAACTTCCTCTCCTCCGGCGGATCAAAGCCGCCCCTTGAGCTTCTTAAGAACACAGGAGTTGATCTTGAAACCCCTGTACCTGTTGGGGATGCCATGAAAAGACTGAGTGGTCTCGTGTCAGATCTGGAGAATCTGCTTGAAGAATAAAGAAGATCATCTGAGCCGGTATCTGGAGCTTGCCTTCAATCAGGCAAAGGAACTTGTCTATGTCAAAGACAGCAAACTGCGGTTCCTCACCTGCAACTGGTCTTTTGCTGATTTCTTCGGCATGGATACTCCGGAAAAAATCCACGGGTTGTGCTCAGGAGATATCATGCCCCCCCTGGCGGCCGAGGAAGACACCAGAACTGACAAACTGGCGATGGAAAACAGTTTTTCACTGCGGACAGTGCTTTCTTTTGAAGAGGGTGATGGTAAAACCAGAGTTTTCAGCTGCCTGAAGGTACCCCTTATCGAGCTGGATCTGCCCATTGGCACTTTCTGCATTATGCGGGACATCTCCAGCGAAGAAGATCAGATGGAAGAGTACCGCAGTCGTGAAGCGGTCAACTCCGCGATAATACGCAATGCCCCTGTTGGCATTTCCGTCCGTGATTCCGTTGGCAATCTCCTCTCCTACAACAAAGCCTGGCAGAGAATATGGAACAACAGTGCTGAAGATGTCAAAGCTGACATGAATCATACTCGAACTGAACTCCAGCTGGATAGCTCCGACTCTTACCTGGCCAATTATCATGACAAGCTCATTGATGTGTACACTTCCGGAGAGGAATTTTTCGTTCCGGAAGTAAAAACGAGCAAGAAAAGAGACGGTCTGGATGTCTGGGTTTCACAGCACTTTTATGCGATACTGAACCCGGATGACTCCGTGCAGCGGGTGGTGGTACTCACCGTTGATATCTCCGACCAGGTGTACAGCAGAAAAGCCCTGAAAACTACACAGCAGAACTACAGGAAACTCTCTGAGACCATCCCGGTGGGGGTATTCAGGAGCGAGATCAGAGAAAACGGTCTGATCCTTTCTATGAATCCCGCCCTGAGAAGAATGTTTGGATTTTCTGAACACAGAAGCCAGAATGTAAGAATCAGCGACCTCCCGGCAGACCCTTCGGAAGCGGGTAACATTATCAGTCTCCTGCAGCGTAAGGGAAGAATTGATGACCGCGAGATTCTCCTGAAAAAAACTGACGGTTCCACCTTCTGGGCATCATTTACAATGAGCACACTTACGGAAGCTTCTGTTTCCATTGCCGAGAGCGTTGTTACTGATATAACAAGTAGAATGAACGCGTTCCAGCAGCTTCAGAAAACCATAGACGGTGTTGTTCTTGCAATGAGTCGACTGGTGGATATGAAAGACCCGTATACTTCCGGACACCAGAAAAGAGTGGCGGATCTTGCCTGCGCAATCGGAGAAGAACTTGGAATGAAGCGCCACATGATTGATGGTCTTAGAATCGCGGGGATACTTCATGATATTGGCAAGATGGCAGTGCCTACTGAAATTCTCACAAAGCCGGGCTCTATCACAAGAAGTGAGATGCTCCTGCTCAGAGAACACGCGGAAGACGGATATGATATTCTCAAATCCATTGACTTTCCATGGCCTGTGGCAGACATAGTTCTTCAGCATCACGAAAGAATTGACGGCAGCGGCTACCCGCTGGGTATCAAGGGAGCTGACACTCGACTTGAATCGAAGATACTTGCCGTGGCCGATGTTGTTGAAGCCATGGCCACAATGAGACCATACAGGGCAAGTCTGGGGCTTCATGAGGCTCTTCAGACTATTACCGCAGGCTCGGGAATCTACTTTGACAGACAGGTTGTTGAAGCCTGTATGCGGCTCTTCATGGAAAAAAACTACCAGCTCTCCGAAGAAGATTCTCTGGTTTCAATCAGGTAGCGGATGTAAGTCGGCTTATAGTTTCTTCCACCGTGAGTATATCTACCTGAGTATCCAGACAATCTCCTGCCGGTCTGGTGTTTTCCACACCCGCAACAGGAACCGGACGGGCATCCAGCATTCCCTGACCAAGATCTCTGGGGCAGGCCACCGCGACAACAGCAAGAGGTCTCAGCTCCCTGATGTGGCGTCTTGCCAGTGTTCCACCGGTTGCTATGGCGATCTTCACACCTGTACGGTCGGCCAGATCAAGCAGCGATCCCACAGGACACCCGCCGCACCTGATACAGTTGTATGGATTGAACGTTATTCTGCGATCGCAGTCGTGCCTCTGAAGACAATGTGGAAGAAGAAGAAGAATTCTACCGGCAGGAACTGAGCCGCCAAGCTTTCGAAGTGTTTTATCCGATCCCAGAGAAATAACCATTTCCTCTGCCGCGAACCCCTCCCCGCCGAGAATGCCGGCCATGGGTTTGAGAACATGAAAGGAAATAGCGAGAAACATGCCGGTTCTGAATAAGCCAAGAATGTTAACAAGAACAACTGTTGCCGCAGCCCAGTACCACTGATGGGTTGTGAGGAAAACAATAACCGCCGGAAAAAAGGAAAAGACCGTTAACCCCAGATGATAATGAAAAATGTTGTTACTTCTCACCCAGATGATCCCCCCTCTCTATCCTGTAGCCTCTCACATATTCATCAGCACTCATTCTGCGTTTCCCCTGTGGTTGCACTTCCTTAATGGTAATGGAACCAGTGCCGCATCCGATAACAAGAGGCCTGGTCTCAAGCACCTTTCCCGGTGCGCCATGGAGCGTGGAGGGTTCCGCGGAATATATTTTTAGAATCTTTGGCCCGTTCATTGTTCTCGCTCCGGGAACAGGATTGAAGGCGAGGATCGTTCTTCCAACTTCTTCAGCGGGGCTCTGCCAGTTGATTACCGATTCCTCCGGTGTAACCTTTTCCGCATAGCTTTCTGCTCCCGTCTGCGGTACAGGCTTCAATGTGCCGGCGGAGTATCCGGCAAGAACCTCGGGAAGAGCCAGAGCCGCAGCTTCCGCCAGGGATTTCTCCAGCTCACCGGCAGTTTCAGTGCCACCGATTTCCCGGTAGACTGTATAAAGAATATCGCCGGTGTCCCAGCCCTCATCCGTAAGCATGAAGCAGACACCGGTTGCTTTATCTCCTTCGAGAATGGTTCTGATAACAGGGGCAGCGCCTCTGTGTCCGGGTAGCAGTGAGGGATGAATGTTTACCACTCCAAGTGGCGCTATACCCAGAAGCCACCCGGGAAGCCAGCCTCCGTAGGATGCGCTGACCATCACATCAGGTGAAATCTCTCTGAGTACATCCCTTATATCCTTCAGCTTCTCGGGTTGCAGAAGGTTTATTCCCAGTTCATCCGCAAGAGCGGCCACTGGAGGTTTTGAGAATTTTCTTCCCCGCCCGGATCGTCTGTCCGGACGGGAAATAACAAGCGCGACCTCAATATTTTCAGAACTTTGAAGAGATCTTAAAGCCGGCAGCGCGAACACCGATGTACCGAGAAAGATCAGTTTCAATACACCCGCCCGCCCTCTCTCAGTTTTCTGAGTCTTCCCTTGAGAAGCTTTCGTTTGATCGGGCTCAGCTTATCCACAAACAGAATCCCGTCAAGGTGATCAACCTCGTGAAGTATCAGCCTGGCTGCAAGTCCGCCGACATCAAGAGAAAAAATGTTTCCGCGTATATCCGCAGCCTTGATATTCACTCTGGATGACCGTGAAAGCATCTCATAAATACCGGGCACACTTAAACATCCCTCTTCTCTCTTTTCCATATCTCCGTAGGGATGTATTTCCGGATTGATGAACACCACATGTCCGTTCAGCTCATCAAGGTAATCCGGAATGGCTATAAACAGCCTGACGGATTCTCCCACCTGCGGAGCGGCAAGACCCAGCCCTTCAGCGGCTTCCAGAGTCTTTTCCATAGTTCCGACCAGGCTGACTATGTACGGCATATCATCAGGAAAGACCAGCGGTCTGCTTTTCCGCCTCAGTACAGGATCACCTATTATCCGAACTTTATTCAGCAGGTTTTGCATTTGGAAGACACTTCTTCCCCGAGAATGGTCAAAGCAGTACGGTCAACATCGATTTTTACGGAATCAGCAATCCTGATTGTAACAACATCTCCCTTGAGATTGGTAATTACACCGTGGATTCCGCCGTTTGTTACAACATTGTTTCCCTTCTGCATGGATTCACGCATTTCAGCCATCCTCTTTGACTGCTTCTGCTGTGGTCTGATGATCAGGAAGTAGAAGATACCCACCATGGCAACTATGGGAAGAAGACCCATGATTCCACCTCCGCCAAGACAGCTCGCGGGCGAGGCGGCCTCTTCCGCGCCTCCGGCTGTTTCCTGGGCCATGGCTGACACCGCGAGAAAAACCGGGATTGTAACAATATTTCTGATTTTCATTTTTACCTTTCCTTTTCATATGAACCGGCAAGGGCACCAACAGTTCCGGTAACCGCGCCGAGTAAGATTACAAGAGTCATCCAGGACAGGGGCATAAACCTGTGAGTCACAGCACCGGAAAGTACTTCTGACAAAACAGCCGTCAGGGCAAGTCCGCAGGCGGAACCGGTCATCCCCATAAATACTCCCTCAACAACAAAGGGAACTCTGATGAACCACCATGGCGCGCCAACTGTTCTCATAATATTGACAGTGAGCGATCTGCGCACAACCGACAATCTCACAGTATAGAAAACTACAAGAGAGATGCTTGATACAAGAACAATACCCAGAAGAATAACAAGTCGCCGGATTGTTATTACAGTTTTAATAAGGCCCGGAAGGTAATTCTCGCCGTATACCGCATCCTTCACTCCTTCAATGGCACCAATAGTCCGGGAAAGTTCCGACATTCTTTCCTGGCTCATGGCTTCCGTCTCAAAAGCGATCTGAAGAGACGCGGGAAGCCTGAAATCGCTGCCCATCACATCCAGAAGATCCGTCCTGCCGGGAAGTTCTGCTCTGAAGAGTGCCTCAGCCTCCTGCGGAGAAACATAGTAAACTGATTTGATGCCCGGCAGACTGCTTATAAGATCACCGACAACTCTGCCCTCTCCCGGTGAAATATCTCTCTGGAGAAATACTTCCATTCCCACAAGGTTTTCTTCTCTGTCCATTATGCTTTGAAGATTCCATGAAATGATCAGAAATGTGTTAAACACTACGAATGCCAGCGCCACCATAAGCAGTGTGATCAGGCGGGCGCCTGGTCTGAAATGCAGATTAAGGGTGATTTCCCGGACAGCAGATCGGATAAAGCTCATGAGTCCTGATCCAGTTCTGTCCATCTGTCCGCTCCGCGGAGGACACCTCTATCGAGGAAAAGGAAGCGGCCTTTGCCTGCGGGAACCTGCCGGGGATCGTGTGTAGCCATAACCACAGTGGTTCCACCCCGGTTGATTTCAAGAAGAAGCTCAACAACCTCCCTGGAAACTTCAGGGTCAAGGTTACCGGTGGGCTCATCGGCAAGGAGTAACACCGGATGCGCGACCATAGCCCTGGCAATAGCCACCCTCTGCTGCTCGCCGCCGCTGAGTTCATGGGGAAATGAGTTTCTTCTGTGACTTAAGCCCATCCTTGCCAGAAGGGAAATCACTCTCTTCTGTACTGTTCTGTTCCGGGTTCCGGATACCTGCAAGGGCAAAGCCACATTATCGAACACAGTTCTGGTGTGCAGAAGCCTGAAATCCTGAAACACTATGCCGATCTTTCTTCTGAGCTGAGGAAGTTCTCTCCTCCGTATCCTGTCGGATCGGAATCCACCAACCTCAACAAAACCCGAATCAGGCTTGTCTCCCATCCATATGAGTCTCAGCAGAGTTGTCTTCCCGGCGCCGCTGGCACCGGAGATAACAAGGAACTCGCCCCGCGTGATTTCCATATCAATTTTATCCAGAGCCGGCCATCTGCCGTAGCTTAACCGAACACCACTCATGGTTACCAGCAAGGCGCCTCCTCATTAATCACTGAGTAAAGAGAGCTTCTGTCCTTTCTGGACACATTCTTCCCCGCAGGAACAACAAGCACCTTTATAGTAGTTCTGCTTCCGTCGGGTTTAATAAGGCTGATTACAGAACCGGTTTCCACTGCGGATGACGCTTTCGCCCGGGAGCCATTCAATTCAACCGCACCCGCCCCAATTGCCTTCGAGGCGATAGACCGCGTTTTCAGCAGCCCGGTCACCTTAAGAAACAGATCAATTCTCATTATAAATTAATCACGACTGGGATGTCGGCTCTGAGAGATTCCACCATTTCCGAGTAGTATGTCTTCCAGTAAACAGATTGCAGCATGGAAGTGAGTTCGTCACTGGTAAAGACCGTCCAGTCAATATTCTGATCCTCGCCGGTTTTGAAAACAGCAACAGCCATATCCTGTTCAATGGCTACAGGTCGGGAAACTTCACCGGGGCTCAGATTAATAACAGCCTCCCTCATCTCACCTTCCCAGGCGCCGGCGTTCACTGTGCCCAGAAAGCCATCCGTATTATGCGGATCGGGATCAAAGCTGAATTCAGCCACTGCGTCGGCAAAGGCCATTCCGGCTTCCAAATCCTCAACCAGTTCCTCTGCCTGCTGAAAGGTTCTCTCCAGATCTGCCGGTGTAAGCTGAGCAATGATAATAATGTGACTTGCGCGGACACGCTCATCATCGCGGTCCGTCAGTTTGATCAGATGAACACCGAAAGGAGTCAGGAAGGGACCGGCAATCTCGCCGGGTTCAAGGGCGTATGCCACACCTTCAAAAGTAGCGGTCATATCTCCCCGCTCGAACCAGCCCAGATCTCCCCCGACTGAGGCGGAGCCATCCTGCGAATAGGCTGCTGCCGCGGCGGAAAAGGTAATCTCGCCCGTCTCAATGAGAGTTCTTACTTCAGACAGCAGAACTTCAGCTTCCTCTGTGTCTGAAGGCAGAACAGGAAGGTATATCCAGCTGAGGTTTGTCGGAGCAAGCGCCTCCTGAACAATCTCCGGATTGTCAGTAAAAAATGCCGCCGCGTCAGATGGCATGGTGGTCATAGCCCTTCCTGCCTTCAGGCGGACATAATTCTCGCTGGCGATCTTGTCTCCCATTATGGAGTAGTAACTGTTTCTCAAGGTGGCTACGGTCATTCCTGTGGAAGCAAGAAATTCCATGAACTCCTGCTCGGAGTAGAATCCACTTCTTATTTCGGCCATGACATTGTCCACAGAACTCTCAATTTCCACTCTTTCCGGATAGATACCTTCGCGTCTGGCGGCCTCCACTAGAAGTTTCTCTTCAATGAGCTGCTCCACAGCAAGCTGATAGGAAGGACTGGACTGATCAATCCCGTAAGCTGTTTCCTCATCAATACCCGACTCAATCAACAATGATACCGCATCAGAGTGCAGTACAGGTTCTGACCCCACAACAGCGATTACTCTCTCCAGTGTCATGGGTACCGAAAGCATCGCAGCAACGCACAATAGGATATTTATCAATGAACTACCTCCACGGATAATCTGTTTTCTGTCGCAAGAAGCACACTGTCAAGCGCAGCATCAATTCTGGAATTATACAAGTCCTCCGCGGCACTTCTCATGACCCGGAGAGTATCTGTGACTGCCCGCGTCTCTGAGACCTTGAAGATATGCCATCCTATGCTGGAGTGCACAATCTCACTGAGCCCGTCAAGAAGGGCAATACCCATGGGAAGACCTTGAGCGAGCATCTCACCGCCTGTGACAAAGCCAAGATCTCCGCCTATTGCCGCTTTCTGACCAAGTGAAGAATTCTGTGCTGTTACCTGAAAATTCTGACCCCAGCCCAGACGGGTATGCAGGGACTCGGCAATGGCGCTGTCAGCAGCGATAATCTGAAAGTAGTGCCTTTCAATAAGAAAAAGATCAGGATTCGCTATCATATAAGCCCGTACTTCCGCCTCAACTGGCGAGTTTACGGATCCAATAACATGCTCCACCATGAGATCACGAAGGTAGAGCTGCTTAGCTCTCTCCTGAACAAATCTGCTTATTGCCGGATTTTCCAGACCGGCTTCCTCCGCCGCGCAGGCAAGCAGCTGATCCTCAATCCATTCATCTGCCGCACCTTCGCCCGCCCTGACAAAGGCGGCATCAGAAGCGTAAAGAACATGTGTGCCCACGGAAGCAAGAATCTCTCTTTCCAGATTCCCGGGTTCAACAGCCGGAGGTGAATCAGTTCTCACAGTTCCTGAATGCGAAACAAGAATAAACAGAGTAACTCCCGCAACAATGCCGGTGAGTATCCACAAAGCCAGGGGCACTGATCTTCCCATTGATTTCCCCGTCCTTCTATATGTGATTCAGGAGACGCTCCGGCCACATGTTAACCACATGCTCCTCTCGCAGATTTTCAAGCAGATCAACCAGCAGTATTTCCTGTTTGGCGGATACAAGTTCCATAGCGGCCAGCTCAATGATCTCGTCATCTGTGAACTGAGCGGCCATCTGCTTCTTTTCCATAAGCTGAACAATGTGGTATCCGATCGAAGTCTCAACTACTCCGGATATCTCACCCGTAGAGAGTTGACACACAGCCTCCATGAAAGTCGGCGAGACCATGCCTCTGCTGATCCACCCCAGGCTGCCCCCGGAGGAAGAGCTGGGATCCACAGAGAACTGGGCAGCCAGTGTAACAAAGGATTCGCCGGCATTCAGCCTGGAAAGTACAGATGACGCCATAACTTCATCAGGCAGAAGAATGTGCCTGATGTTGTATTCAAGGGTATATGTTTCACCCCAGACATCAATGTAGTTTTCAACCTCCAGCCGCGACACTTCAACATCCCCAAGAATATCTGTAATGTAGGCCTCAATAATTATCTGGTTTACAGTCTGCTCAATCACAGCCGCCACATCCGAGCGGGCAGCAATGTTGCTCTCTTGTGCCGCAGTTAAAATAAGTTGCTCTCTTACCCATAGTTCAAGTACTTCGGAAGCAGCGGCTTCTGTGGTTATTCCCAGACCTGAAACAGCCTCCGGGCCTCCAACCATTCCAAGCAGATCCTCCCAGACAAGCTCACTGGAATCAACTGAAGCGAGCACATCCCCGACGGCGGTGCCGCACAGAACTGCTGTCAACATTATCATGTATACAAGGGTCTTCATATCAATTTTCCTTCCATTTACCGTGTTCCGCCCCAGAGATCAATCTCCCGCACAGCGGCAGTATCTATGGTTGCAGAGTATCTGGCATTAAGATCGTTCATCAGGCCCTCAAACCCGGAGGAAAACATCATGGAAGCAGCCATCAGCTCTGCCTGAGAATAAACATCTTCCAGTGAAGCGATCCCCGGAGGAACAATCTCAACTACCTTGAACCATGCCGCAAGTTCCCCATCCAGTAATACCGGCCCGGAAAAGACTCCGGAATCAGCGGCGAAAATTGCGGATCCGAGTTCCCCGCCGAAAGCCCGCTCAACCTGAAGCGGTGTGGGCATCATTGTTCCACTCCGATCCTGAACAGTTTGATAACCGGCCAGTTCATCAAAGCTCAAGGCAGTCTGAGAATCAAGAGTTGAGGAGCTGTCAGTGTAGCCGAGAAGAACAGAGCGTCTTTCCGGTAAGTGGAACAGCTCTCTGTTCTCTTCAAACCAGAGGACAACACCGGCGCTGTCAGGAATACTTGCCTCAAGCACACGACTTCTCATAACACACTCTGCTCTGGCGTAGTCAAGAGCGTTTTCCGGAAGGATAATCCCGTTTTCTACCGCCAGTTCGGCAAGTCCATACCTCTGTGCTATCGATTTGACATAAAACCAGAGGGTAGCTTCAGTGGTCATAAATATTTCAGGCGGTGAAAAAACCGCTATTTCCTCAGGCACCTCTCCGGGAAAGTTCACAGGATCCGCCATCATCATTACATCCACAATATCCGCAACGGTAAGGGTGTCTCTGCCCAGAAGAACTACAGGCTCCCGAGTACCGGGCCCGTCTGGAACGATCCGGGTTCCACTTACTGTGCAATTGGCCGCAAGGGCGGAGATTCCTCTGGAAAGAATGGTGTCCGGTGTGATCACGGCAACAGTATTCATGAATCCCAGACTTGTAGCATTGTCCGCGGGTATCCATTCTCCCTCTGTAAGATTGAGAATGCAAACACACCACTCTCCATACATCGGCAGCACATGGGCGATTCCAGTCTCCATGGCCAGAAGAGGAAAAAAGGAAGGTGTGATTCTTTGAACCGGACCTGTAAAGCTTCTGTAGCTTGATCCATCCGGCAGGCTCCAGGGAGCAAACATAGAAGGAACGGAGACATCGTAGTTACCACTGTTCCACTTATCGTTCATCTCCAGTGCAGCAAGCGAATCATCCAGGAGAACAACACGAAGAGTAAAGTCGGAATATCCGCACGAGGCCATGGAATCAATATAGCCCGGCTGATCGAATGCAAATCCAATGCGGTTGAACATGGAATCAGCAAGCATGGATACCCTGTAAAGATCTTCCCAGCCTTCGGAGACTGTTCTGTCCTCTTCCCAGGCGGAGAGAAGCATCCTCTTCACCATTATCCGGTTCATCAATTCCATTCTTCCGCCAGGTTCAAGAACCGCGACCTGCTCGTCTGCGGGAAGGTTGTTGAAAACAGCAAGATACTCTTCCGTGGTAACAGGAACTCCTCCCACAGAGCCCGGATCACCGGTTCTCCCGCAGGAAGAAATCAGGAAAATCATAATCATAGCGACGAAAAGAATGTAAAGAAACACACGCATTGGTTCCACCTCTGCCTTAATGTAGTACTAACAATCCCCAAAGTATTGGGCGAATATACGCAAAACGGCAAGCAACGCGGACATTCTTTCTTCAGGCGAATCATCTTTAAATTTTCTTGAAAGGATCACTCTTCCGGTCTTCTCCTCCAGCACCTTCCACTTTTCTCCGGCCATCGCTCTTACTTTTTGTACCCGGGGGGTGCTGTCCGGTAGAAACACAAGCCTGGCCATGAAAGATGTAACAACCACATCCTCAATATTCGCTCTCATGGCAAGGCTGTTTATCCTTGCTCTGTGAGCCACTCCTCTTACCGGCTCCGGAACTGATCCGAACCTGTCTTTTACATAGTCAAGCCACTTCTCCACACCGTCTTCTGTTTTTGAGCGCCACACCCACCGATACAGATTTACTCTTTCACCTGTGTCCGGCATGTATTCCTCGGGGATGAAAGCCTTTCCCGGAAGCTCTATACGGGCCTGCGGCCTGTTTATGCCGCCCTTCTCGCCCTTGAGCATACTGACTTCCCTGGAGAGAAGCTCTTCAAACATTGAATACCCTACTGATTCCACCTGACCACTCTGGCCCGCTCCCAGGAACTCTCCGGCACCGCGCAGCTCGAGGTCACGCATGGCGATGTGCCAGCCGCTGCCCAGTCTTGTGTAGCGCTGAATTGCCTCAAGTCTGTTCCTGCCCTCGGGTTTCAATTTGCCCGGTCCTCCGGGAGTAATCATGTAGCAGTATGCCCTGTGATGGCTTCTTCCCACGCGACCGCGGAGCTGATAGAGTTCTGCCAGACCAAAATTCTGGGCGTTGTCTATGAACATGGTATTGACCCTCGGCAGATCAATCCCGGACTCGATAATGCTGGTGGACAAGAGCATCTGGTACTTGCCACCCATAAAAGAGTGCATTACATCCTCAAGCTGCCGGGGACTCATCTGACCATGACCTGTAACGATATCTATGTCCAGAAAGCTTTCCAGTCTGGTTTTTATTTTTTCAATAGTACTGATGCGGTTATGAACAAAGAATATCTGACCGTCTCTCTCCAGTTCTCTGGCCACGGCTCTGGCGATGATATCGTGGTTGAAAGTTGTTATCTCGGTTTGAATGGGATATCTGTCGCGGGGCGGAGTGGCAATGATTGAAATTTCCCGGAACCCGGAAAGGGCCATGTGAAGAGTTCTTGGAATAGGTGTGGCTGTCATTGTGAGAGTATCAACCGTTGTCTTCATCTCCCTGAGGTATTCCTTCTGTCTGACACCGAACCGCTGCTCCTCATCCACCACGAGAAGACCCAGATTGTTGAACCGGACATCCTTCTGAAGAAGCCTGTGAGTACCAACAACAATTGAAACATCTCCCTGCGAAAGATCTGTGAGCGTTTTTTTCTGTTCCCCCCTGCTCTGAAATCTGCTGAGTACCTCAACCCGCATGGGAAACTCCGCGAGTCTGTCCCGGAATGTGTTGTAGTGCTGCTCCGCAAGAACTGTGGTAGGAGCAAGAATCGCAACCTGGACACCGGCTTCAGCAGCTCTGAATGCCGCGCGAAGAGCCACTTCAGTCTTCCCGTAACCCACATCACCGCAGATAAGTCTCTCCATGGGAGTATCTTTATTGAAGTCCGCCATCACTGCCTTAATGGCAGCAGCCTGATCCGGAGTTTCCTCGTAAGGAAAACTCTCTTCCATAGCCTTTGATAATCTGCCCAGTGATGGAAAGGGCGGTCGCTTTCTGACAGCTCTCTCAGCGTAAAGAATCGCCAGTCTCCCTGCAATCTCCTGAGCTCTTTTCTTTACCCTTGAAAGTCGTTTGTTCCAGGCTGTTCCGCCAATTTTGTCCAGCTGCGGGTTGCCGCCTCCGGGGGTCAGATACTTCTGAACCTGACCAATCTGTTCAAGCGGGACAAGCAGCTTATCTCCATCGCGGTAAACCACTTCAAGGCAGTCAACATCCCCGTCCGCGATTGACAACCGCTTCAGTCCGAGAAACTGACCAATTCCGTAAGACTCGTGAACGATGTAGTTTCCCGGTTGAAGCTCTTCCCATGAAGCAAGTATCTCGCCACCGCGGAACTTTCTTACCCTTTCAGGGCGCCTTCTTGTACTGAGCAGTCTTCTCTCGCAGAGAAATGCCACCCCGCCGCCATCGTCGGATCGCAGTATAAAACCGTCGGAAATAGAGATCACTTCAAGCTCTGCATACTCAAGAATATCTTCAGGAAGAAGGTCTCTGAAAGAACTCAATTCCGCGTTGGTATCACATGCGACAGCTATCCTGAAACCGTTGTCCCGCCAGTACCTTATCTGTCTGAACATTTCATCCCTGTGATCCATGAATCCTGTCTGGGGTTCAGTGGGCAGGTAAATGTCAACACTCTCAGACGGAACAAGAGTGTGTTCCAGAACCCGCCTGCAACCGCCCATGCTCTTCTCAATCTCTTCCCATGAAGCAAAAACTTCCGGAAAAGCAAAAGGCAGGTTCTTCGGGAAGGCAGTTCTTCTGGAGTCAATTGTCTCCTGTATCACCGAGTTCAGCCTCTGGGGCTCAACAAGAATCAGTGTTCCTATTTCCGCGAGATAATCAAAAATTGTGGCTGACTTCCGGAAGAAAAGAGGAAGATGATGCTCTATTCCGGGAAAATCACTGGAGCCGTACATGTATTCTTCAAGGGGATGCCCTTCGGGTACCCGATCGGCTGCGGTGTTCCATTCCTCCGGTGTAAGAACAACCTCTCTTGCGGGCAGTATTCTCGCGGAACCGACCCGGTTGATGGTTCTCTGGGAATGCTGGTCAAAAATACGAACCGACTCAACCTCTTCCCCGAAAAACTCAATCCTGTAAGGGTTGTCTGTGCCGTAAGTTCCTATATCAATAATACCGCCTCTTCTGGACCATCTGCCCTGTTCATAAACAGAGGCTTCCCTGCTGTATCCCGCGGAAAGGAGCCAGCTTTCAAGTTCATCCGGATCCAGACGCATCCCTTTGTATACCGACAGTACCCTGAAGGAATCTGAAGGCGGCAGCCTTTTCACCAGAGCGCGGGCCGGAACAACCACAAGGGTATCAGGTCTGGCGGAGTGGAGACCCGCAAGACATTCTATCCTGTCTGCGATAACGCTCTGATGGGCAGCTTCGCCCTGAAATGGCAGCGTCTCGTAGGCGGGGAAGTAAAGCACATCCCGTCCTGTAAATGATTTCATGTCGTCTCGAATGGACTCAGCAGTTGTTACTGTCGGTGCCACCACAATAGTTGGACCTGCAAGTCTGTGGGCTGAAACAACTGCCAGAGAGAGCGATGCTCCACCGAGACCGCCCATTGTTGTTCGCGGTTTTTCCGAAAGTCCGTCCAGCATTCCGGAGAAAATTGAATCCCAGAAAAACTCATCGATTATCCGGGAATTCACAGGGAAGGCTCCCCGCCCGCTGCCTCCGGCTCAACTTCAGGAATCGGCAGATCCATTCCCGCAAGCATAGACCACTGCGCCTCAATCACCGGCATTTCAGCCAGGAACCTTTCCAGCTCATCTCCGTTGAGAGGGTCGGCAGGGGGCATTATTTCCGTGGCAGGATTTACATAGGAGCCATTTTTTTTCATTTCAAAGTGTACATGAGGGCCAGTGGACAACCCGGTGGAACCCACATACCCGATTATTTCACCCTGCCGTACATAGCTTCCCACACTCTGCCCGGAAGCATAGCCGTTCATGTGACCGTATCCTGTTTCGTAGCCGTTGGCATGCCTTATTCGCACCATGTTGCCGTACCCGCCGAGCCATCTCCGGACTGTTATGATTCCGTCTCCCACTGCATAGATCTCCGTGCCCATTGGTGATGCGTAATCAATTCCCCGGTGAGCCCGTGTGTATCCGAGAACAGGATGCATCCGGGAGCTGGAATAGCCGGAGCTGATCCGGCCGAAGGGCACCGGCATTTTCAGGAACATTGTTCTTAGAGAGGCACCGTCACGGTGATAATGATCAAGGATGATCTCCGCGGCATCAGCCTCCTCCGGCTGATGAAAGAAAGGAAACGCTTCTGCGATCCCCCCATACGCAAACTGGTATTTTGCTGCAAGAATTCTCCTGAAACCTGTCTCTCCGTCCATGGGATAGCGGTTCTCCTCAATGAGGATCCAGAGACTGTCTCCCACTCTTACGTCGTAATAGAAGTCAATATCGTAAACGAACAATCTGTCAGTAAGAGCCCTCTGCAATTCTGAAATGTAACCAACTGCGCGCGATGAGTCTCTGTCGGTAACCAGCAGACCGGACTCTGTAAGATCCGGAGGCAGAGCAGTGTCCCAGAGGGCAGCCCATACTGTGGTTGAGACTTCGCATGAAACAGCCCTCTGACGAATCCATCTCTCCTGAGGTACATACTCCCAGAAAGAGGGATTACCTTCATTGTAAGCAACCCGGTAAAAACCTCTTCTGTTACCGGGATGCGCCCGAAGTTCCGTCAGCTCTCCCCGGCAGTACATTGCGGTAAGGGTATCACCACTCCTCTGAACAGTCCACCCCAGACTGTCCATGAGTACTTCACATGTGACAAGGTATTGACCTCCTGAAATGCCCAGCTCACGCACCGCTCCACCCAGAAATCCATCACCAACAGTGGATGTACAGATATCAATGGTGTCCGCAACCACTGTGAGTATCTCCGTGCGGCAAACCTCCATCGCCTCTATGTTCCTGTGAAAACCCCATGGTTCACCGGCATTCTCATCACTTGAACCCGTGAAAAACATTGTAGCCGCCGCGGCAGCCAAAATCATTGCGACCGCGGTTCCGTTTCGTTTGTATCGAAGCAATTTCCCTCCGCTGAGCCGGTCAGATACCGTCTGAAAAGAGTCTGTCGCCAAAGTCTCCAAGTCCCGGTCTTATGTACCAGTTTGAATCAAGCTCTCTGTCGACACAAACGGTAATCACTGTGAGATTTTCAAATACTCTGAGTCTCGCAATCCCTTCAGGAGCTGCCACAACAGAGACAAGGATCGCCTCTGACGCTTTCTTTTCAAAGAGGTACTCCAGAACTGCCGCCGCAGTTCCACCCGTGGCCAGCATGGGGTCAAGAACTATAACCTTTCTGCCTGCCACATTGGGTATGGAAGAGTAATGCCAGACCGGCTCCGCGGTGGTCTCATTCCTGCTCATACCTATAAATGCCACCTCAGAGTCCGGCAGCATATCCTGAAATGCTTCCAGCATCCCCAGCCCCGCCCGAAGAATTGGAACAATTATCGGAGGATCAACAAGCACCTCACCCAGTGTATTCTCAAGAGGAGTTTGTACCTCGGCGGGAACTGTGCGAAGATCCCGAGTTGCTTCAACCGCTAGCAGGTATGACAGTCGATTGGCGTAGGCTCTGAATCTGGCGGGAGAAGCGTCTTTTCTTCGCAATCTCGTAACGAAATCTCTGGCAACAGGATGCTCGAATTCTATCATTTCCATAAAGTTTATTCCCCTTCTGTTGTTTGTTGACAAAATACAGAAAAACAAGTACACTCGCCAGATGCGCACACTAAACCCCGGGAGGAACTGACAATGGAAGTGCTTCAAAGTCTGAATGACAGAAATCTTGTTTACCAGATGACCAATGAGGAAAGACTCAACGAACTCCTTAACGCTGGTTCTCTCTCTTTCTATATAGGCTTTGACGCAACCGCGAGCAGTCTTCATCTCGGTCATCTGGTTCCTTTGATGATTGCAAGCCACCTTCAGAAAGCCGGACACAAGCCTCACATACTCATTGGCGGCGCTACCGCTCTTGTGGGCGACCCCTCGGGCAGATCCACAGAGCGCTCACTTGAGAGTCGGGACACCATCAACAACTGGGCAGTTGAGCTCAAGGTCCAGATGACAAGGTTTCTTGATTTCGATGATGAAAATACCAACGGAGCTGTTCTGCTGAATAATGTCGACTGGCTCAACAAACTTAATTACATCAACTTCCTCAGGGACATCGGGAAACATTTCAGCGTAAACAGAATGCTGACAGCGGAGAGTGTGAAACAACGGCTGGAGACCGGTCTCTCATTTCTGGAGTTCAACTACATGCTCCTGCAGTCCTACGACTTCCTGCATCTCTTCAGAGAGCGGAATTGCATCCTTCAGGTGGGAGGTGCCGACCAGTGGGGTAACATAGTAGCGGGCATTGACCTTATCCGCAGGAAGGAATCTGCCGAGGTGTACGGTTTTACCTGCCCCCTTGTAACAACTTCCACCGGTGAAAAAATGAGCAAGTCACAGCCCGGAGGCGCTATCTGGCTGGATCCGAACCTTACATCACCCTACCAGTACTACCAGTTCTGGATCAATGTTGATGACAGAGATGCAGCATACTTCATGAAGCTCTACACATACCTTCCAGTCGAAGAGATCGCTGAATTCGAAAAACTCACTGGAGCCGACACAAGAAAAACCAAAGAGAAACTTGCTTTTGAAGCAACAGCAATAGCCCATGGCCTCGAAGAGGCTGAAAAGGCGCAGAATGCAGCAAAAGCTCTATTTGCAGGAAATGGTAATCAGAAAAATGTGCCATCCACGGATATTCCTCTTTCCCGTTTAGCAGATGGTGTCTCGGCCATCGACCTGTTCACGGAAACGGGACTGTGCCCAAGTCGCGGCGAAGTAAGAAGACTGGGCAGGCAGGGTGGTCTCTACATTCAGGGCGAAAGGGTATCGACACCGGAAGACAGGATCACTGAAAACATGCTGGAAGAATCCTCCCTGCTCCTGAGAGCCGGCAAGAAACGATATCACAGGATAAACTTTACCGGCTGATTCCGGTTAATGCTACAAGTCCCTCTTGAGTTCGTCATCGAACTTCTTCCGGCAGTCCGGACATATACCGTGAGTGAATTCCACCTCTGATCTGTCGCGAATGTATGCTTCCATTTGATGCCAGTGATCATTGCCGTCTCTTATTCTTTTGCATGAGGCGCAAATGGGCAGCAATCCCTCAAGAATCTTTACTCTTTGAAGAAGTCTTTTTGTGTAGCCGATAATCGCCGTACCAACAACAATGATGATTATGCTTTCAGAGAGGGATTCCCTCCAGTTCACAGGCGTTGGTTCAGCTCCAAGAAGCACATGAGGTATATCAATTACCTCATCAAGCCAGATGAGCGCGATAACACACAGGAAAGCTATCACCTCACAGGCGATTAACCTTCTCCTGAAACTGCGCCCCCCCAGCCACTTCATTTGTTAAACCACACCTCCTGTTCGATAATGCCGATGTTACGCCACTGTGTCAACCGCAGCAGGGTCGTTGGGCCACTTGACAAATAACTTTCGTATACTTCTGCGCAACAGGATGTTAGCAATTATCAACATATGCTGTTTGTGTGTGTCTATCTGAATTAATTATCTGGCCCTCCGCCAGGCGTTCTCCGCTGGTTCCTCTATGCGGCTCCAGACTTTTTCGGGCGAGCCGTCTCCATCAATAACGGTCATTTTGCCCTGCTTTCTGTAGTAATCCACCACAGGCAGGCAGATCTTCTCGTGCTGCTCCAGCCGGTGAACAATGGTTGAGGTCTCCATATCGTAATTCATTCGCCGTTCGGTTTTACCCCGGGCATCCAGCCGCTTGATAAGCTCAAGTGTGGGACACTGGATATCCAGTGTAAAGGAGACCGAGGAGTTGATCTTGCGAAGCAGTCCATCAAGGATATAGGCCTGAACAAGGGTACGCGGGAAACCTTTAAAGATAAATCCGCTGGCCTCGGGATTTCGTCTGATGTGTTTTTCAATCAGCTTGATTACGATTTCATCAGGCACCAGATCACCTTTGTCGCAGATTGACTGTACGGTTCGTCCCACCTGAGACTTCTTCCTGATCTCTTCCTTAAGCATCTCACCGGTTGAAAGGTAGACCAGATTGTACTTCTGCGCCAGCTTGCGCGCCTGGGTTCCTCGACCGGCGCCCGGATAACCGAGCAGCACAATGTTGAAGAGTACCTTGCGAAGTTCCTGATCAATTATTTCTTCCAGCTTCCGGTTGATTTCTTCAACGGAGCCGACTCCATCCACTGCGAAGAAAAGACCCTGATCCTTGTAGAACTGAGCTACCGGCGCCGTCTTTTCCTGGTATTCTTTAAGACGATTCTTTATGACAGCTTCGGTATCGTCACTGCGGCCCGAAGTTCTGGCTCGTTTCAGCAGACGCCTGAACGATTCCTCCGGTGATACATCCAGAAAAAGCAGGCAGGTCAAAGATGTGTGCATCTTCAGCAGCAACCCCTCCAGAATATAGGCCTGTACGAATGTTCGGGGAAAACCATCGAAGAGAAAGCCTGCCGCGTCGGGATTGGAGGAAATCTTCTTCTCAATTATCTGGACGATGATCTCATCAGAAACAAGACCGCCGGTCTCAATAATTGACTTTGCCGCAAGACCCAGTTCAGTACCGCTTCTAATCTCCTGGCGAAGAATATCACCGGTCGCAATATACACAAGGTTGTGTTTCTTCATCAGCAGATCCGACTGAGTTCCTTTACCGGCGCCGGGTGCTCCAAACAACGCGATATTCAGCATGGAACTATCCTCCCTCTATTCCTGTCAGAAGTGCTCAGTTTTATCGCCTGGCTTCCTGTAGAAGATATTCATTCATATCACTCCAGTAGAAGAATAACTCTCCGTCGGGCTCCAGAGCTGCAGTTGCGTGAGGAAAGTTAAAATCGTAGTAAAACACAATTCCTCCGCGCCTGATTCCCAGCTGATCCAGGTTTTCCGCCGTGAAGGTGAATTCCTCTTCGATCTCGCTGCCTATCCTGTTCTGAAGCTCTGCGTTGCACATTTGAACAAGGTCCGGGATTCTGTCTTCCATGAACATATCTTCAGCAACAACTTCCTCTCCTGACTCGAGGTTAAAACAGTAGTTGAAAACCATTGAGGAGGGGTATGCACCAAGCGTTTCCACAGTGATGGTCAGATCAAAATACTCCGTGTCCATCCAGTTAACCAGAAAATAGGCACCCACAATTCCTGAACCATGCAGTTTGTAATTTGCGCGGGTTTCCTCAAGTGTTTCTCCGGTTACATTCCGGTAATTCAGTATTTCTCTGATTCTTGCTACACCTGCAAAAGTACCGTTTACCACAGGCCA
>JAUVIS010000011.1 GCA_030592635.1 Candidatus Fermentibacteraceae bacterium
AATTCTTTTGAAGCTTCAATGAAGAACACATTCTTTGTGTTTTCGTTTTCTCCACCCAGTTCTCTGGATCTGTCGATAATGAGGATTGCCACTGGTATTCCTGTGGTCTGGAAGAGCCCGGCGGGGAGGCCGATAACAGTGTCTATGATGTTTTCTTCAAGAAGATGCTTTCTTATTCTGCCCTCTGCTGCTCCTCTGAAGAGTACTCCGTGTGGAACTACAACAACGACTTTACCTTCTTTTGCCTTTGCTGTTTCAACCATGTGGCTGATGAAGGCATAGTCTCCCTTTGTTTTCGGGGGTATGCCCCGGTGAAAACGGTTGAATGGGTCGTTCTCGATATTCTCCCCACCCCATTTTTTCAGGGAGAAGGGCGGGTTTGCAATTACCAGGTCGAACTTCATCAGGGCATCGTTTTCTATCAGTCGGGGATTGTTGAGAGTGTCGCCCCACTCGAGCCTCGCGGAATCTTTTCCGTGGAGGAACATGTTCATTCGGGCGAGGTTGTATGTAGAGCCTATGCTCTCCTGACCGTACAGGGCATAGTCTTTCGAGTTCTGCTTTTCAACCTCTTCACCGGCGAGAAGAAGAAGACCGCCGGAGCCGCATGCAGGGTCGCAGATACGCCAGCCCGGTTGGGGGTTTGCCAGTTGCGCAAGAAGAGAGGCAACTGATTTAACTGTAAAGAACTCTCCGGCTTTCTTGCCTGCGTCAGATCCGAAACGCTCTATCATGTACATGTAGGAGTTGCCGATGATGTCGCCATCTCCAGCTGAGAGGTCGATTGTTGCAAAATCATCAAACAGGTGGCGAAGCATTTTGTTGCGCTGATCTGTTCTACCTAGAATTGAGTCTGAGTTGAAGTCGATTGAAAAGAGCCCTTCAAGCCTTTCACCGTTTGCGTCTTCAATCTTGTGAAGGGCTATGTTGATAAGTTCACCTATGTTGTCTTCATCTTTCTTCTTGAAAAGATCGTGGAAGCTGGTTTCTTCCGGGAGTACGAATCTGGTTTGCTTCAGACGCATTCTGATTCGCTCTTCTCTGTGGCCAAATCTTTCCTTCAGCTTTTTCAGCTCGCTGTTGTGAAGATCACTCATGTACTTGTAGAAGAGAAACATCAGCACATAGTCTTTGTAAATGCTGGCGTCTACATTCATTCTGGATGAGTCTGCGGCATTCCAGAGAATTCTGTTGAGGTCTTCCTGTGTGTATGTGACTGGTTGCGACATGCGCTACATCTCCAATTCACTGTTCATGATGTTTATGAGTAATTTTGTTTTTTGTTTTGTAAGCTCTTTGTACTTTGATATTGTTTCGTTCAGGTCGATAAGCGTTTGTTGTTTTTTTATGGAGGGGACGGGGATGTCAATTCCTTCAAGATTCGGCCTTGTGACAAAGGGAATTGAACTGAGTTCCTTTACATTGTTCAGCTTCCGCTGGCCTTTTGCGGAGTTCAAGTAAAGGGCAATGTACTCCGGCAGTACTTTTTTTGTTTTCAGTGTTAGTACTATTACAGATGCAGGTGTTATCCAGCATTCATTTTCCGGCATGTTGAACACGGCGGCAGCGAAGCGCCCCTTGTTCTGAAGAAGGATCTCACCGTTTTTCAGTGGTCTTTTGGATGTTATGGTTGTATGAAGAGGAGGGGTGCTGAATCTAAGAAAGCCATCTCCGCAGATGTTTCTTGGATGAACAACTTTTGTGGTACCTTCCGGGTCGTTAACAATTTTCTTTCTGAACGAATGACCCACTCTGGTTCTGCAAAAATTTCCTATTTGCATCATGCCTCCTGATCTAAATGGCTATAACCAATTACTGCATATATGTCAATACCTAGATGCCAGTATATGAATACTGCGCTTTATGGATGGTGAGATTTATTGTCTCTCGGGTACTGAATTTTGACATTCTTTCGATGTTTGTGTATATTGCTCGCTGAGAGGCTATTCTCTCGTGACGGTTTCGCTGACATAATGGTGATACCGTCCCAGGTGTTGCCAGTCAGTAAATACCGCGCATTCCTTTATTACAATGGATGCTCGACTACCGCGATTATTGCGGTCCTTTCTTTTCCACGCGTCCGGCGGGTAGAGATTTGTATTAACCCCGGACCAGGAAAAAAATGAGTAAATACACAAACGCGTCGCGCAGACGCTATCGGAATTCTGCACCTAAACAACCGGTTCGTCCCAGGCTTACTCCCAAACCGCTTGATAAGCCACTGGACGGTGCCTTCGGCACTCTTATTCCCGCAGTTCAACAGGCGATTGCCGTTGAGGGATATGTTACACCCACACCAATTCAGGAGCAGTGTATTCCGCATCTTCTGGAAGGCCGAGACCTGCTTGGTACCGCACAGACAGGTACAGGTAAGACAGCAGCTTTTACACTGCCGCTTCTGCAGCGTCTTTCCCGGCACAACCGCCGACCAAGACGGGGAACACCCAGGGCTCTTATTCTTGCTCCCACACGGGAACTCGCTGCACAGATTGGTGACAGCGTTATGAATTATGGAAAATACCTGAACCTCCATCATTCTGTGATCTTCGGCGGGGTGAAGCAGTACAGCCAGGTCAAGGTTCTTAACCGGGGTGTTGACATTCTTGTGGCAACTCCCGGCAGGCTGCTTGATCTTATGCAGCAGGGTTTTATCCATCTTGATGAGGTGGAGGTCTTTATCCTCGATGAGGTTGATCGTATGCTGGACATGGGTTTCATCCACGACATCAACAAGGTGCTGGCTGAAATACCAGACACCCGTCAGACACTATTCTTCTCTGCAACAATGGCTCCAAAAATGGAGCTGCTGGCCAAGACAATGGTGACTGACCCTGTTCGAGTAACAATTGAGCCGGACAAACCCACGCTGGACAGTATCACTCAGAAGGTGCTTTTTGTGGAAAAGAGAAACAAGGATGCACTGCTGGCCTCGCTTTTAAGTGATCGAAAGGTTGGAAAAGCCCTCGTTTTCACTCAGATGAAACACACTGCCAACAAGGTGGTTAAGAAGCTTACCGCATCCGGGATACATGGTACCGCTATCCACGGTAATAAAAGCCAGGCAATGCGGACAAGAGCACTGGACGGCTTTAAAAAGGGGCGTTACAAGGTTCTGGTTGCCACGGATGTTGCAGCCCGGGGACTGGATATAGATGACATCACTCATGTTTTCAACTACGATCTGCCCGTAGAGAGCGAGACCTATGTGCATCGGATAGGGCGCACCGCAAGGGCAGGTTCAGACGGTGATGCTGTTTCATTCTGCAGTGCTGAAGATCGATCCTACCTCAGGGAAATTGAACGCCTGCTGGGCAAGCAGGTACCTGCCGACATGCATCATGAATTTCACAGCGAGGAAGCTTCCAGATCAGTACAGCCCGCGCCGAAGAATTTCGGGCGCAAAAGCGCTGGCCAGAAAGGCAGCTGGAACAGTACGAGCAGAAGCGGTGGAAGCAGGAAAAGTGGCGGATACCGCGGTGATCGTTCCCGGGGAAACTCCAGTCGCTCTGGCGGTAGAAGTCAGTACAGCGGCAGGAGCTGAAATACTTATTAAATAGTTGAATTTGAGAGGGGAGCTGTCCGGCAGCTCCCTTCTACTTGTGTTTTCAGCTGGCCCAGCCGGAGCCGTTGCACCCTCCGCACCTGCCGTGTTCTTCAAGAACTTCGTTGTAGATTCTGCCTGTGCCTTTGCATCTGCCGCATGGGGTTGCGGGTTCCGGTACATTAAGGTGACCGTCTCCACCGCAAACATCGCAGGGGGAATCTCCAATGCCGTCAATACCCGTTCCTTTGCACAGGGCGCATTTCACAAGTGCCATTATCTGCTCCTTTCATTTATGATTCTACTGGCTACTCTGTCGTGGGCCGAAAATGCCAGTCGGGGGATATCTTCAAGCTTTGTCCAGAGAAGCTCAGACACATCATCCGAGGCTTCAGGCTTTCCCTGCCAGTTTGTTACTCTGTAAATGTATAGCACAACACTGCCGTAATCGGTATGGTCCATATCAGCTCCGACCAGTTCAAATGACGCACCGGTAAGTTTTGTTTCTTCCTTAAGCTCCCGCCTGGCAGCTGTTTCCGGGGCTTCGCCAAGGTCAACAAAACCACCGGGAAACCCAAGCTCTCCTTTTGCGGGCGCGGCGGCTCTTCGGGCGAGAAGCACTTTACCATCTTCCTCAAGGACAAGTATGACCGCCGGGAGCGGATTTCTGTAGTAAATCAAGCCGCATCTGTTGCATATCGGGTGTGGTTTTGCTTTTATCAGTTCACCGGCACAGGCGGGGCAGAATCTGGGGGTTTTGTAGAATGCACCTCCACTGGTACTGCCGGGGAGGGGACCCATTGCAGGGAAATGTCCGAGAAGAACACCGAGTTCTCTGTTGAAGCTCCCCGCGATTGCTCCCCTGAGATAGGCCAGTGCGTTGCTTACAGCTTTTTCCGGGGTGTAACCCGCCGCAAGAAGAGTAGCGCATGCAGAGGCAAGTGTACATCCTGTTCCGTGAACCTTGCCGGGAATAATCCTTGTGCCGGGAAACCATGTAATCCCGTTTGCAGTTGCAAGAACATCCGCCGGTTCACCTTCCAGATGCCCGCCCTTAAGAAGGACGCTCCCGGCTCCCATTGCCCGGATTTCCAGAGCGGCTTTCTCCATGGCTGCTCTGTTTCTTACTGGTTTTCCGGTCAACGCCTCTGCCTCATCCAGATTGGGCGTTATCAGAGTAGCGAGGGGAAGAAGGTGTTTCCTGATCGCTGCTTCCAGGCTGTCCTCTGCAAGTCCGTCACCGGAACCGGCCACCATCACAGGATCCAGAATAAAGGGAACAGCGCTCAGTCTGTTCCTGATGACTCCGGCTACCGCTTCTACAGCGGCACTGCTGCCCAGCATGCCGGTTTTTACACCGTCAGGTATACCATCATCGCAGGTGGCTTCCATTTGAGCGCTGATGATCTCCGGAGAAACCGGTTTCCAGGAATCCACTCCGCCGCTGTTCTGTATGGTGATTGCCGTCACGCAGATGCAACCGTGTCCTCCCAGGGCTGAACAGCTTTTTATGTCCGCTGCGAGACCTGCTCCACCGCTGGGATCGGTTCCACCTGCAAGAAGTACTACTGGTCTTGATTTCACTATGGCCTCTTTGCCTTTTCGTGTGTTAGGTTTCGCTTGATCATGAACAGTAAAAAAATACGACTTATTATGTCTCTGCTGATACTGCTCACTTTTTCTGCGAAAGTTGAAGCATTGTCGGAACCTACTATAGATACGGTTACCTTTTCAGGCAATCTCCCCTTTTCAGACAAATCTCTTCTTCGGGGAAGCGGTCTTCATGAAGGGGTTTCCATCTTTATGGTTTCCAGCAATCAGGTCAGGGACGCGGTGGCGTCAAACCTCAGATCCTACGGGTATCTGGATTGCTCTGTGAGCATTGACTGGCCCCGCTGGGAATCAGAGGACTATGAAGTCAAAATCAATGTAATTACCGGGCGGCAGAGCCTTCTGGGAGGTTTTGTTTTTCTTGGCGATACCACACTTTCGATTTCAGAGATGACAGAACTCTGCCCTGTGGACTTCGGCTCTCCTGTGAGCCCGGCGGACACTGCATCATTCAGGAACACAATCCTCAGCCAGTATGCAAACCTGGGTTATCTGAGAGCGGATGCGGTTATTGAGCTGAAACCTTTCACATCTGACTCAAGCAATTACAGAAGCATTCAACTGACAATCTCAAGAGGCTCCAGGTGCTATCTTGGCGGAATCAGTGTTGCCGGAAGTGAAAAGGTGCGGGAAGATGTTGTTCTTCGGGAATTTGATCTATCTCCGGGCGATTCGCTTAATATGAAAGTGATTCGCGAGGGACTTTCCGCAGTCTACTCTCTGGGGCTCTTCAGCAATGTTCAAATTGAATACAACGGGCTTGCCGGGGGCAGAGACACGATAGATGTTGTTGTGAATGTTACCGAGCAGGACTACATTGAAATTGATGTGGCAAGTGGTTACATTTCTCCGGAAGCGGTATTCGGGTCGGTTTTCTGGAGACAACCCAACATAATGGGTAACAACCAGGTGCTGAAGCTGGGCGGAACATACACAAGATATATTGCCAGTGATAATTCGGGGAACGAATTTGAACCTCAGATAGTGTATGAGGAACCCTGGTTTCTTTCCTCAAGATGGAGTGCGCAGCTGAAAGCTGACTATTACTATATGCAGAGAGATCATCAGGAGGAACGCAGCTACGGCGGAGAGGTTGGGTTTTCCAGGAAGTTTATGGATATCTGGCGCTTTACTACAGGTTATCGAATTGAAAGGCTCAGATACAGATCCACGGAAGAGGACTCAGCTGAGGTGGTACAGGACTGGACAAACATCGCAAGAATCAGCACCGGATTAACCCGGGATACAAGAATGCCTTTGATAAATCCTGTTCGTGGCAGCTGGATCAAAATAGCGGGCAGTGTCTCCGGCGGTATCGCCGGAGGAAACATTGATTTCTACACAACAGACGGCGAATACAGGCTTTTCCTTCCGTTCAGCAACAAATTTGTTTTAGCTGGCAGAGCCGCTGGAAGTGTGGTTCTGGGATACGATGGAAACACGAGCATACCGCCCAATGACAGACTGTATCTCGGTGGCGGAACCACAGTCAGGGGCTATGACTTTCAGACCCTTGGTCCTGAAGACAGTGAGGGAAATCCACTGGGTGGCAATGTCCTGGCTCTTGGCAACGCTGAAGCCAGATTTGCCGTACTCGGAAATTTTGGAGCGGTTCTCTTTTGTGACGCAGGCGGCATATGGACAGAGCTGCGGGATATCTCGATCAAGACAGCCGGTTTTGGTATAGGGGCCGGTATTCGCTACAACACTCTCATAGGACCTGTAAGACTTGATTACGGGTTCGCTCCAACATGGGAGAATTCACTCAGAAGAGGAAAGGTGTATTTTGCCATCGGCCAGGCCTTCTAAGAAAAGAAAAGCCCCCGGGTGCGTTATCACAGGACTTGTGATTGTCGCACTGGTTATTGTGGCATTCTATCTTCTGCTGGCTTCCGGTTCTCTTGGAGGTCTCGTCCACTCTATTGTTCTCCAGGCTACATCCGGTAATGGTGAAGCTGTTCATGTCTACGGGGGGTCATCGGATATCTTCTCGTATGTCAGAGCCGATTCTGTTGTGGTTGTTAATGACAGGGGTCTTCGAGTGGCAGTTTTTGGTGCCGATGTTAAAGGAAGCGCATTTGATTATCTGGTAAGAAGTGATGTGGAATGTGTTTTCGTGGACAGTCTGGTCATCCGTACTCCCCGCTCTTCAGACGGGCCACCTGATTCGTCGCTGGCACCAATTTTTCTTGGAACCTTATCGGGAATGGTCACAAGAACTGATACCATCAAAGTCTCATACGGCAGAGTTGTCAATGATGATGGCCTTCTCCTTGTTGATTCTATGAAATTTAATGCGAGAATAGCAGATATAGAAAATGTCGAGCTGGATGTTAGAAGAGCATCGGCCTTCATTCCTCAGTTCGGTACAGTTCAGGCATCCGGTTTTCTGTTTATTGATTCTACACGAACCACACTGGAGGGTTTCGATATCGACTGCCCTCCCGGTTCTCTCCAGCTCACAGGTTATCTTAACGCTGACAGCACATTTGCTGTGATTTTCAGCGGATCGGTTTCTACCGGATTTATTCCGGGAGTTCCGTCCGCCTCGGGCATGATTACCGGGCATGGCGCCGGGTCTATTATGGATCCTCTCGCTTCCATCAGTCTTTCGCAGGGCAGTATGAACTACAGGGGTCTGCTTATCGGTCTGGCTGCAGACAGTATTGTTTCTTCCCGGGAACAATGTACGCTGCACGGTCTTTCCATATCCACAGACGGAGTTTCTATCAACGCATCCGGCGGGTTTGAATTTTCTGATCTGGCCTGGCAGGGATCCGCTATTGGTTCATTGCACGGCGCTGATGTATCGACTTTCTTTCCGGAATCTCCATCAACAGACATCACCGGTGGCATCACCGCCTCCGGCTCGGGAACAGGAAGCTATTTTAACAACGGAAGAGTCGGATGCGAATTTGACCGGAGCCGGGTCAGCGACTATTTGTTGTCCAGCCTGATTCTTGATTGCGCAGTTGATCAGAGAGAGTTGTCGGGAACCATGCAGGCTGTCTTTGACGGGGGCAGTGTTTCTTCAGAATTCTCAACCTCACTCGGCCTGGATTTCATGCCGGTGGCATGGAACGCTGATCTTGATGCCTCCATTGCGGACTGCGGTATTTTTGCGGCTTTTACATATCCCGTTGTCGCCGGCGCCGGTGGATTAACCGTTAAAGCATCCGGAGAGGGAAGCATGTCGGCTTTCACGCTGAACGGTGATATTGGATTAGGTACTTTCTCCGGCGGAGGTATTGGTGTAAAGAACGCCGCCTTTTCCGGAACTGTATCCAGCGGTTCATCAGGAATGCTGATCAATGGAGAGTTTACCGTGGATTCCGCCGCGGTATCGGACTCCATTCAGCTTTCTGCCACAGAACTTTACGCGGATGTGGATGTATCAGGCGAACCTTCTGATTTTGAGGCTTCAGGAACTGTTGGTTTTAGCTCAATCCAGTACAACGACCTGGGTGCCGGAGACATGACTTTTCTGGGAGATGTCAGCATGGGCAGCAGCGGGATTGAAGGCACGGGCAGACTCAGTGTGGACTCTATTCTGATGGCCGGCGCTCCCTACTCCCTCTCTGCTGTGTTCACTGCCGAGCCGGGCTCCGTCCATCTTGACAGTCTCAGCCTGGGCGCGCCAGGTGATCTTTCACTTGATCTTTCCGGTCATTTTAGATACGGTACTGACAGTCTGGCTTTTTCAATGGATGGTATAGCTTTGACAAGAGCAGGCAAGCTTCGTCTTATCTCTCAGGGGGATCTGGAGTTTGTCACAGACAGTTCAGGGATGACACTTGATACTCTCTGGCTTGATCTGCCCTCCGGGGAATTACAGCTGACGGCTGGATGCGCGGAGATTCTCTCTGCGCGTCGGCAGTCCTGGCTGATGTTGATATTGCCTCTTTCACCTCAATGCTCGGGCTCAGTGTTCCCGTCTCGGGAATTCTTGAGGTTAATTTTTCATCCCACGGCAGGATGGGTGATCTTCAAACGGTGCTGTCAGCGGATATTCAGCACCCTACCTATGACGAGTGGGATCAGTCAGACAGTCTTACTATCGACTTGTATTCTCTGGAGGATTCCCTTGTTGTGGATGGTGTCTGGACCTGGACAGGTGGCGTGAGATCCGGTTTCAGGATTGCTCTGGATCAGATATGGGACGCGGATCGCAGGCTGGACATTGGACTGCCTGGTATTGTCTGGCTGGAGGCTGAACTCACCGGAGTTGGCGATGAGCTTTTCTATCTTTTACCCATGCCGTTCAAAACAAGCGGCGCAAGTGTCAGTGCCAGAGTGGAGTATCAGAGGGATTCAGCCGAGTTATCCGCCGGTATTGCCTCGCATTTTAACAGACTTTATCTCACAAATCCCGGAATTGAGTTTCCCGGTGCCTCTCTCTATCTGACCTATCCCGACCAGCAGGAAGGTAATTCGTACAATGGAAGACTGACTCTCCACTCGGGTGAAGGTCAAGTTGTCAATTTTCAGAGTATTGTGCTTCTGGATGTGGAGGAGAATCTTCCATTTACCGAAGGCACTCTTCCTCTTGCGCTGAACGGATACAGCTTCAGTGCTGATTTCGACAGGTGGGAAACCCTTGTTGCAGGGATCGGCTGGCTTCAGATATCAGGTTCTGTTCATACGGGGAGTGATAATATTCAGGAGAAACCCAGGATTGTTGGAAAGTTGAACATTGATCGGGCGACGATCTCCATGGGTGGAGGAGGCACTCTGGAGGGTTCCGGAGAAGGAGCTTCCGGACGGAGCAGTGAGCTTCCTGTTGATTTAAGCATCAGGATAACTGGAGACCGGGATATCTGGTTCAGAAACAACTACGCCAATGTCGAGTTATCTGCCGCAGTGGACATTTCAACGGCAAGAGGGCAGCTGCTGATTGGCGGGGATATAAAAGCTGTTCGGGGCGGAGTATATCTGCTGGGCAGGGAATTCCAGATCACACAGGGAGATGTTCGGATACTGCAGACTACGCCACTTGGAGTTGAACTGGATGTACAGGCCGAAGCCAGGATCAGAAGCACAGTGAGCGGCGCTGAATACATCATTACCGTAACTGTAACCGGAGATCCGGAAAAGCCGGATATCGCACTGGATGGAGAGGGGCCTGCAGGGCGGATAGGGGATCAGGATATTGTAACCCTCCTCACTGCGGGCATGACTTACGGAGAACTGCAGCAGTTCGACAGCAGCGCTCTTGGAAATGTTGCAGGGAATGTTCTGGGACAGTGGCTGGCCATGAGTATCAGGGATGATGTCGGGCTGGACGCTCTTCAGTTTACTCCGGATTTTTCTTCCGATTCAACATCCCTCGTGGTTAACGCGGGTAAGTATGTGCTTCCGGATATGTTTGTCAGTTTCTCCAGTGATGTTTTTTCTTCCGATGCCGGAACACTGAAAGCTCAGTACTACTTCAACAGAGATTTCTTTCTTGAGGGCAGCACAAAGAGTACATTCACGGGTACTCAGGATCCTTCTCTGGAATTGCATTACACATACAGGTATTAAACAAAAGTGGGAGCAGCAAAGCCACTCCCACCTTTAATTCTGTTCCTGAATCTATCTGGTTATTACAATTCTTCGAGTAGTTACCGAACCACCCGGACTTGTAATTCTGGCCATGTAGATTCCCCGAGGAACCTCTGTAACATTCCATACAAGGGCATGCGAACCTGATTCGAGTTCACCGGATTCGACTGTGTTTACAGTTCTGCCGGTGATATCGAACACAGTAATGTTAACATTGCCTGCGCCATCCAGAGTCATCGGGAATGAGATTGAGGATGCGGCCGGATTGGGATACGGGTTGCCCACAGAGGCTGTGACAATACCGGCGGATGTCTCTTCGATGTCAACACCGTTGATGAAACCTTCATTTGGCAGAGCATTGTGCGCTGTTACCATGAAGGTGATGTCATTAATTGCACCAATCGCATCGAAGGTGAGAGTTACATTTCCAGACGCATCGGTAATGCCGGAGACCCAGAGACCGCTTTCATGCTGCATGCAGACCATGGCGTTTTCAACCGGTCCATCAGAATCAGTTACATTAAAGAATGCATTTGTTGAACCCGAGGGAAGAGAGTAGGGTGAGGTAACAGTGAGGGAGTGGGGAACATCAGTCCTCATGTCCATGGTGGGATCACCGAACCACTGGAAGAGATCCCACTCGTCTTCAGCATACGCTTCCCAGCTTCCGTATGGATTGTAGGGAGCCGCAGCCTGCATCTCAAGTTTTCCGTTGATGAGAGCCTGACCACCCATATAGTTGCCGCCCGGTTCGGTGTAGGTAAAGGGAGGGCTGGTGTATTCATCATTGAAGCTCTTGTATACGCCATAGCAGAAGTAGTCGTTGAAGTAGCTGTAGCTCACTGCAACTGCAGCAACCACTGCTACTGCCCCGTTGTCCCGGGCAAAAAGGTTTTCTGCGAAACAGTTGTTTACGAACTGACCGGTAAGGCAGTTGATGCTCATTACAATAGGAGTTTTTTCGCCATTGGTGAGGCCTGCAAGATCAGATATATAGAAAGCAGGATCGCCCCAGCCGGTCACGTCTCCATGATCCCTGTGCTGAACGAGGAAAACTCCGTTGTTTATGCTGGAAAGAATTCCCGCGGCGTCACCATCCCAGACGATGTCTGACGGGATCATCTGCCCTGCGCTGGGCAGGTCGCTGCGGTAGTAGTAGGGGGGCGCGGCGCTTGTATCCTTCACATACTCTCTGTTGAAAGTTTTCCCGTAGATGTTCTGATAAGTGTCACGGACGGTTTCGCATGTGAAACAGAACCAGCGGTCGGCGACTGTACCGCCCAGAGCCTGGAGCATTCCGGCGCACAGTCCGTTGTTCCAGAAGTCTGTGTCCATGAGAGGATCGAATTCCCATTTGAGAATCTTATCCTCGACAGCGGAATAGTTGTTTGTTCCTGTAACGAAGCGCCCGTTGAATATGTCGGCCATGTAGTCCGAGCCATCAACGCAGCAATACCGGTTGTCGCTGCTCATTCCGTTTCCAGTGTAGGGAATAAGATCTCCCGAGTCTCCAACAAAGAGAACAAAGCTTGGGGGAATAGTCCATGTGTCATAAGCGTTCTGTACATAAGTTTCTATCTCTGCTTGAGACCATGAACCCGCGGCAACCAGGGCAGTAAGAAAGCCCTGTTCCATCTTCGCGGCCGTGAAAGAATCCATCATGGTATCAACGAAATCATCTCCTGCGATGATGAGGAAATCGGCGGCTGTGATGTCATCTGCCTGCTCACGGGTGAGAGCCTTTGTCGAAACAGGATTTGTACTGTTAACTGTAGTCACAGGTGAGCCGAGAACATCAGCATTTACAAGTGTTCGCTGGAAAGTTGAGTTCCAGAATCTGCTGTGAAGACGCTGTTCCATAGAAACGGAACCTGCAAACTCTATTCTGATCAGCATTCTCGGGGAGCCCGAGAGGATTCCTGTTTCAGCGTTCCATCTTATCGGTGAAATGTTGATTCTTCCAATATCCACACCGCGGAGTACGCCGTCGCTGACCCAGGAGGTCTGCTGAAAGGGGTGTATACCGCTGTAAGATTCGGGAACTACGGTAAAGGGTACGGCCTCATAGGAATTGTCAGCGGGGATGGGCTGCATTGGTGCGGGTGTGAACTGACCCAGCTCAAACCAGGAAGCCTGTTCCACTGTTATACTGGATACACCGGCATCTGATACAGCAGCAAGAAAAGAGAGAGAAGGGATGGAGGGATGACCTTCACCGGCTGCGTTTGGTATCATGCCGGGTATGGACAGCTCATGATAAATTCTGCCTTCTTCGGCGATACGGTTAATCTCAATGCCGGGGACATTCAGTTCCACAAGCATTCCGGCAGGGGTTGCCTCAAGCACAGTTATTTCGGCGGAGGGCAAGCCATCAAGTCCGAAATCAATCCACTCAGCGCCTGCTATTGCCGCAAGAATCATCAGTAGTGAAATGAACTTCATCAATTCTCCTTTCAGTATTGCGTTCGGGGTTATTCAATTCTAAGGGGAGATTGTTTTATAAACAAGGCAGCAATAATTCGAACAGCAGGAATATTGCTAAAAGCTATATAAACAGCCGAATATGAATTGCCGGGTATTGTGAACAGAGATGAAGTGAATTATCATCTCACCAATGGAGGTGTAAAATGTTAAAGAATTCTTTGCCATTTCTTACAGTGCTGCTGCTTGCCCGGGTGGTATCTGCCGGATCAATCTACATTGCCGAGTACGAGTACCAGGCTGATATCAATGTGTACGCGGTTGAGTACGAGTATCAGGCTGATGCTTCAGTATGGGTTGCTGAATACGAATATCAGGCTGCTGATGATGATTGCATATGGTATTTCTGCGATTATGAGTATCAGTCTGATGTAGTGATACACTATGTGGAGTACGAGTACCAGGCCGACCTGAATGTGTACTTCTGCGAGTATGAATACCAGGCGGAGTGGGAGGAAACCAACCCCTGGATGGAGAGGATGCACTGACCGAATCAAAGACTGTTACAGAATACGCCGGGCTTTCCGAGAAAGCTGAAGAGTTGCTCGGCAGTCAGGAAAGCAGAGAACTTGATTTCAAGGAATCTGTTGGCGGACTTTCTTCCGACGATCTCGTTGCCTTCGCGAACTGTGAAAGCGGTGGGACAATTCTTCTGGGAGTCAGGGAAAACAAAGACGGCAAGGGAAGACAGATTACCGAGATCGTTGGATGCGAGATCGGGGACAGGGCGAAGCTGTCCATTCTGGGGAAAGCCGGCAGCTGCACCCCGCCCGTTGAAGTGTTCGTGATTCTTGAGAACAGCGAAGGAAAAAAACCTTTTCTACGAGTTGAGATACCATCAGGATTGAAGAAGCCGTACAGCACTTCAGGTGGAACCTACAAGATCCGGGGGGATGCCAGGAACGATCCGCTTACATCGGAAAGGCTTCTGACTCTGTTTATGGATACGGAAAACGCCCAGTTCATTAACCGTTTCAGCCAGGCCACACAGGATCTGGAGCAGAGTCTTCATGAGCTGAAGAGCAGACTTCTTTCTGAGATGGAGGAGATTTACGCGCATGTTGATAAACTTGAGAAGACCATGAACGGAGAATAGCCACCATAATTGCTAGAATTGCAACCAGCGCTTGACAAATAAGAAACTTGCATTATCATAATGTAAAGAATCTAACTGGATGCAAGGAAGAAGGTGTTGAAATGAGCGAAGAGAAGGAAAAAGTCCTGGAAATGGTGGCTGACGGCACAATCACTGCTTCAGAGGGCGCCAGATTGCTGGAGGCTCTGGGTTCAGAAGGTTACAGAGAGAAAAAGCAGAGAGCAGCCGGAAAGCGGAGAATCACTAAAACCAGAACAATGATTTCAGAAATTGGCCCCGTGATACAGGCAACAATGGGAGATGTTTTCAAGAGCAGGAAGTCCTTTAACACATATGAGAACATGACTTTTGAGGAAGTTGAATCCGTATCCGAGGAAGTGGAAGACCGGCAGGAACTGGTGATACACGGAGAGGGAGGAAGAGGAAAGAGTCTTTCCGTCGTATTGTCAAGAAGTGAAGATGAAATTCTGCGGGCCTCTCTTGATAACGACAGCTGTATTCGAACAGGCAGCAAAGATGACAAGAGGATACTGCTCTGGAAATCCGGGGAACTCTGCGTTCAGGTGCCTGACAAACTGTCCTTTGTGAAGGTGTTTTCAAAAGGCGGCGGCATCAGTTCCGCCGGTGTCAGGGTTCCTGTAGAGCTGAAGACCATGGGCGGGGGTATTAAAATCAGTAATCCGGGGGATAGTTTTTCCATCAAAACCATGGGAGGAGGACTGGATATCTCACTTGATTCCACATGGAAGGGAAACTCCAAAGCCAAAACCATGGGTGGTGGCATTTCCATACGCCTGACTGATGATATACCGGCTTTTATCAACGCAACTACTCTTGGCGGATCTATCAGCATTGAGGGGAACGAGCCGAAGATCATATCCGATTCGGGAAAAGGTCATGGAAAATCAAAAATGTCTGTTCAATACGGAAGCGATGAGAACTGCCCTGAACTCACAGTGACTTCAATGGGTGGAGGGATAGTGATAGAAGGGAAACCGGATGAGTAGGATTGCAGCACCTTCCAGGTGTCCTTCATGCAACGGACTATTGAGCCCGGTTAAATATGTCTGCTCTGACTGTGGAACGGAGGTCACGGGAGATTTCTCAGTGTGCCCGGCATGTTCTCTGGACGCGGAAAACAGGAGCCTCCTTGAATTGTTTCTTTTTGCCCGAGGCAATCTGAAAGCAGTTCAGCGGATGCTCGGAGTTTCTTATCCCACAGCCAGAACCAGGATTGAGGAGATGTTTAATACACTTGAGGGCCGGATGGAAGCAAAAGAAACATCAATTAATGTGCTGGAACGGCTTCACAGAGGAGAAATAAGCGTGGGAGATGCCCTTGAAACTCTAAATGAGAACGCATAGGAGTGCAAATGAAGTACAAAATGTTTTTACTGTCCGCTGCATGTCTGGCAGCTTCCTGCATTACGATAAAAATGAACCGTGATCTGCTTGAGACAAGAACCAGTGATTTCGAAGTAAAAGCCGGTTCTGAATTGAGTTTTGAGAACACCAATGGAGATCTGGAAGTAAGAGAATGGGAACTGGATTTTGTCCGGATAGAGACTTCCATATACGGCGATTCCGGCAGTGGAGTACCTCCGGATCTGAACATAGGGTTTGAGGAACTGGAGAATCACCTGTCTGCCGTTGTGGACTATCCCGGCGGTATGTCTTTCTGCTCAGTGGACTTTCTTGTGATGATACCTGACAACATGGGATACACAATCAACTGCACAACCACAAATGGAGAAACTCTGATCACCGGCGATGTAATCGCAAATATCAAATCCACCAATGGTGATATTTATGTGGAAGCTGTTTGTTCGCATGCTCTGGAAACCACCAATGGGGATATCACTGCACTTTTATCAGGGCAGAATGGTGTTCTTGTCATTGAAACCACAAATGGCGACATATCAGTTGAAATACCGGATCACATCGGTTTTGAAGCAGAGACGACGAACGGAGACATCATTGTTGACGGTGTTGAAAAGGAAGATGAGGTTTTCATTGACGGAGACTGGATTGCCGGAATAGAAACTACAAACGGAGATATACTCATTACCCGAACCAGCATCCGCTGAAACGACAGCTTGCGGAGTTTACATCTGGATCAGTAATCTCGTTATTATATGTACATGGAGATAGAGCCAATGTATGATCATGCTAATAGCGATAAATATCTGTTCTTTGAACAGATGATCGATGGGATAGTACTCCTTGACAGGGAGTTTCTCGTGGAGTACGCTAACCCGTCTTTTCTAACTTTCATTAAAGCTTCCTCCTCTGAAGATATCTCGGGTTTTGATTTCTGCGAATTTGCCGCAGCTGCCGAGGATCTGGCACTGTTGAGAGAATGGCAGACTTCTTCTCCCCTGGAAGTATCCCTTTCCACAAAAATGGGAGAGATAATTCCTGTGGAAATATCGGTTTCTCCCAGAGTGGATCACCGGGGCGATATACAGGGCTACATAGTTGCGGTAAGAAATGTTACACTTCGCAGAAATGATCGTGATCGTTTACAGCGAACCATGGTGAAATACAGAGACATGGCACACAGCGGCTTTGACTGGCTGTGGGAGATTGATTCCGCCGGAACTTATACATTTGCTTCTTCTTCAGTTCGGGAGGTTCTGGGCTATTCTCCCGAAGAGCTTTTCGGGCAGACTCCATTTGATTTCATGCCCCGCGAAGAAGGGGAAAGAATCGCCTCAGTTTTCAATCGTATCGCATCCCGGAATGAGAGCTTCAGGAATCTTGTGAACCGTTGCACAAACAGGAACGGTGATGAGGTTGTTGTAGCCACAAGCGGTATCCCCGTATTCGATGAAGACGGCAAATTGAAGGGATACAGAGGGGGAGACCGGGACATCACAAAAGAGGTGAAAACTGCTGAACTGCTCAAGAATACCCTCGCCACTACCGGGAAGATTCTGGAGAGTCTTCCGGCGGGAGTGGTACTGGTAGACAGGGACAGGCGTATAAGACAAGTCAATGAAAGGGCCTGCGCTGTTCTGGGAAAGGAAAGAAAAGAACTTATCGGGGAAATTTATCATTCCGCTTTCTGCCCGGCTCCTGATCAGAAGATTGATCCGGCGGAGCATTCTGTTCTTCACAAAGATGGTCGTGTTATCTCCGTTGTAAAGTCCGTTATTCCCGTTCAAATTGATTCAGAGGATTTCCTGCTTGAAGTGTTTACAGATGTTTCGGGAATAAAATCTCTGGAAGCAAACCTGGAAGAAGAGAACAGAGATCTGTGCAGCGCAGTTGACGACCTGAAGGAAAACGCGGGAAGAATTAAAAATCGAAGTCAGAAAAACCGGAAACTTCATGGAGAACTTCTGGTAGACAAGATAGCCGCTCTCGGGTGCATCGTTGGTATGGTGGATCTGCTTCTGGAAACGGAGCAGACAGACGAGCAGAGCAATCTGCTTACTGCTGTTCAAGCTGACTTCAGAAAGCAGACTGATGCGGTGCGTCTCATGCAGGATAAAATGGGAGGCATTCAAAGAGAACTTCCACTGGAGACGAATGAATTCCTTTTAAGAAAGCTGCTGGAACTCGCCATTGCCCCATTCCGCGGCAGAGGCGTGAAAAAGGGCATTGATATTGATGTGCAGATTGATCCTCTGCTCCCTGATCTTTTCTTCGGGCCAGCCCGTGGAATAGAAGGCACTCTGCGGGTATTGATGGACTACTTTCTGTCCGGATCATCAAATGATGCCATTGAGATCAGGGTCACATGCGTGTCTTCGGATGAGCGGACAATGGAGATCAGGTTTTCTGCAGGCCTGTCGGGATCAGAATTTTTCCCGGAGGGAGCCAGCCAGTCATTTACGGACGCGGATTCATCACAACCGGACAGCAGAATAGCTGCCTGCAGAAAGTTCGCGCAGGCAGTTGGAGGTGAGCTGCATGGTCGGGACACTCCTGATTCCGCCTTCTGGCTGACTGTACCCCTTGAAGGGCGCGAGGCCGGAGGTGTATTACAGGAGAAGATTCCGGAGGGCGTTCATGTGCTTGTTATGGAGAATGACAGGCGGCTGCAGAATGTATATCTTAAAATGCTTCAAAGCGTGGGCTGCCGGGTCACAGCAGTGTCAGATCGTGCAACGGCTCTAACGGAGTTGAGGGAGGCAGCAGAGCGTGCTGATCCCGTTGAGGTCGCCGTCCTTGATGGAGATCATTCCAGGAAGGACGGATTAATCACTGTAAGACTCATCAGGAATAATGGTGTCATCGGTGGCAGAACAGATCTGATTATCTGCTCATCTCAGATAAAGCCCGGGGATATTGAAGCACTACAGGCGGAGGGCTGCTCTGCTCTTCTTCGTAAACCGCTGAATCTCGCCACTCTCAGGAACTGCCTGATCGCAGTGCTGAGCCGATCCGGCGAAAGCCTGCCCATAATTACCGAGTATTCCCTTCCCTGACAGTACCGCAGAAATCAGCTTTGTGATTTTCGTGTTTTGGTGCTATTATTGCAGCGAAGAAACTTTACCAATAGCATGAACGAGAGGCGTCCGATGGTTGTGAAAAGATTTGCGCTGTTTGTTACTCTTCTTCTCCCGCTGGTTTCCACCGCACAAATTCCACCCGGATACTATGATTCCGCTCAGGGTCTTTCCGGGGAAGCGCTGCAGTGGGCACTGCATAACATCATTGATAATCACACAGTGAAAAGCTATGACTATCTCTGGACAGCATTTTACACCACTGATGACAGGTATGGTAACAAGGTCTGGGATATGTACTCAGATATCCCGGGGGGAACACCCCCCTATCTTTACACCCTTGGCGATGATGAGGGAGGCTCTGCCAGCGGAGAGGGAGAAGGCTACAACAGAGAGCACTCCTGGCCGAAAAGCTGGTTTGGAGGGAATGTGTCACCGATGTACACCGATCTGTTTCAGATAGTTCCCAGCGATATATATGTAAACAACCGCAGGGGCAACGAGCCCTATGCTGAAGTCGGTACTACTACCTGGGTATCACAGAACGGCAGCCGTCTGGGATATTCGATTACACCGGGTTATTCGGGAAAGGCCTTCGAGCCCATTGATGGATACAAAGGTGATTTCGCCAGAAATTATTTCTATATGGCCACCAGATACAAGGGCGAGGACAGCGGCTGGCCGGGAAGCGCCATGACAGATGGAGCTGACCTCAGAGACTGGGCTGTTGATATGCTTATGGAATGGCACCAGAGCGATCCCGTGAGCGACAAGGAACTGGACCGCAATGAAGCGGTTTATGACATTCAGAACAACCGGAATCCCTTCATAGATCACCCTGAATATGTGCAGTACATTTATGACCCGTCCGGTATTGAGAACGGAGCCGAACCGGCAGTTCTTTCTCTCCGAACCTCTCCCAATCCATTCACATCAACCGCCACAGTCAGTTACTGTCTTGCATTCAATGAAACAGTTTCACTGCGGATCTACGATACCAGCGGTCGGATGATTTGTACTCTGCTGGATGATTCGCCAGTCTCAGCTGGTACTCATCAGGCAGTATGGGCAGGAACAGATCAAGGTGGTGCGGGCATTGCTCCGGGTATCTACTTCGCGGTGCTGAACACAACGGCAGACAACTTAACCCTGAGGATGGTCTGCGTAAGTCGTTGACAGAACACTAAAACTCCGCACCGGCTCCTAAGGATGCAATCCAGTCATGCTCCGTACCTGAACCTGCAAATGCTGTTGCAGATAGAATAGTAAGTAATATTAGTGTTTTCGTTGCTTAATCCTTCTTTTCAGCTCGTACCGTATATCCAGTACCTGGCTGGAAATTCAAATGAGCAACATGCACTGTATATTTATGAGGAACAGGAATTCACAAAGATAATGCCAACATGATATATTTCCTTTTCAGAAAGAAGAGGCTTCAGATATGCCTGCATTTTCGCGAAGCTCAGCCTGGGTAAAATAACAGATATTCATACTGTATTGGTTTGCGGCGCTGTCTTTCTGGCAGGCATGTAATTTTGAGTAAAATGATGTCCTGCTGCTGATGTTCAAGCAACTGAGACGGGATTGTGTTCTACTGACGCATAAAAAGAAATGCGACCTTCGACTATGGTTTATGACTGTTTTATGTTCTTGCCAATATTGCTTTCTTATGAGCGGGACGACACAGAGGAAGACACTTCTGCTTATGAGTTAGATCCAGTTTCACATTCATTGGAGGCGGGAGATTAGAGTTATAAATCAGAGATTCATTTTTCGAGTAAGCGAACGGACAGCGTATTTCATTCTTGCTTCAGGAATGGCTGTATGGTTCTTCTATTCGGCATTCACTGCCAGTCAGCCCCGCTACGGGTTTGATCAGCTGAGTAGACTGGGTTTCCCGACTGCCGCGGGTTTTGCGATGGTTATTATTGGTTTGCTGATACTGATCCACAGAAGAGATACCTCCACCTCAAAGATCTCTGAGCCAATTCCGCTCCGTCGGCTTCTGTTACCCGCTTCATTGTCGGCCGTTGTTCTTATGCCCCTTTTCTGGCTGTTGAAAAACGGATTTATTAATGCGGATGGGCTTTACAACATGCAGTCTCTTATTGGCGGGGTTAGTATTCTGCACCATGATGAAATGCTGACTTCGCTTTCCATAACCAGGATATGGGAGTCGCGTATCTTCGGATTCCGACCGGAGGATTCATTTTCCGCATTTTCTGTTGTATGGGGCGGGTTGTATGTGTGGGTCACAGTAATTCTGGGAGGAAGACTCACTGGAAGAAGATGGCCTCTGTTTCTGCTTCTCTGTCTATCCAGTGGTTTTGTGCAGTTGTTTTTTGGAGATGTAGAGTTTTATGCCATGGTCGCTGCTCTGACAGCATTATACCTTTTACTGGTTCTGGAGCATTTGAGGGGCAGGATAAGTTTAATTTTACCCTCTGTGGTACTGGGCTTTGCTGTCTGCAGCCACTTGCTGGCCGGCTGGCTTTTCCCATCATATCTTTTTCTGTTTCTGCGAGGGATAAGAAGAAAGGAATGGAGAAGTACAGTGATGTCCACATTGCTGTTGACTGCTGTTGTCGGATTTGTATTTATCATAGTGACAGACGCCGGTCTTTCAATTCGCAGTTTAACCGGAAGTCACGCGATGGGTTCAGCTGATAAAGGATTTCTTGACATGCTGGCTAAGCCCTCTGTTTCGTACTATGCATCTGTTTCAAATGTTCTGTTCCTGCTCTTTCCATTCTGGCTCATGATTCCTCTTATGGCTGCTTACAGACGATTTCGTTCCACTGCCTACAATGCCGTCCTGGGAATATGTATCGCCATGCTTGTGCTACTCGCATTTGTCTGGTACCTTGGACTGGGACCATATTTCGATTGGAATCTGGTAGCTACAGTAGGTGTACCTGCTTCAATACTGGTATGGGGGAATTTGCTGAAAGAGACATGGAGTAAGGGAATTAGAACTGCAGTCTGGGCTCTTCTTCTGGTTGGAGCTCTACACTCCTGGACCTGGATAGCAGGTAACAGTCTGGAATGCAGTTTTCTTCCCAGAGAACATATGGGACCCCTGTTGTTAAGAGAATCGGAACGCAGAGTGATAATACCCGAAGAGTACCGGTAGCATGGGGTGAAAGGAAAAAATGGTGACCCTTGTGTCAAAAAGTTCGAACTTTTTCCTGACCTGTCTCAAAAGCATTGTCATGTTGTTGAAGGATGGCTAATGCCGGAATATTTGTATTCTTACCCGTTATAAATATTACCAGAATCGCTGTGATGGAGTTTGTTCCTGATGCCCTTCAGAAGGGTTCTTTCGAGCATTATCCTTATCGGACAAACCCCTTTCCCTGTTCAAACATGAATACGAAAGGCAGCTGGCACAACAATTCGGAACCACAATGCACCTGCTTTATTTCAGATAGACACACCTTACTGATTGTGATTCAGCAGGAGTTGACAGCTTAACAATGTAGCAACCAGCAGGAGTAGAAGCACCGGGATTCCAGACGGAAAGATGTTCACCTGAAGCAACTGAACCGCTGATAAGATTCTCAATAAGCCTTCCTGAAAGATCGAAGACTGAAAGTTCAACAGGAGCAGGCTCTGGAATGTCAAAGTTGATGCACAAACCTGACGAAAATGGGTTGGGGGAGATATCAAGGGAAATTACAGGTAATGGCTCTTCAATCTCAATTCCCAGTTCAGGAGCGTATTTCATCAGGAAGCCCTGACTTCCTGTAGTTCCTGCAGCAATGTATCCACCCTGAGAGAGTTGCCTCACAGAATAGATAGCATTACATGAGGAATTGAATACATTGTCATACCACATCAGGTCACCATGGGAATCATGCCTTGAGATCACCCCACAATAAACAAGCGGATCGTTACCCATTACTTCAGTTTGCTTTCCCCCGTAGAGAATTCCACCATCCATTGTTGTGCTGAGGGAGTAACCGTAGGGCTGAGAAGCACCTGGAGGCCAGAACCACCAGTCAGGGTTACCCAGGTAGTCGGTATGCATTATTGCAGGCCAGTAGTTATCCATAAGCAGTAATCCACCGTCCGAGGCCTCACACATTGCCTGGGCATGAGGTGCAACGGTTCCCGGCCACTCTGGGATATCAGTTTCCCAGAGCAGATTACCATCCATATCGTATCTGACCAGATGGGGGCCACCGGGAGTTGTGGGAGTGTTTCCATGCATCAGAACAGTTAGTCCATTGTCGATGCAAAGCACACTTACGGCTTTGTCATTGTATTGCCACCCCCATTCCCTTGTCCAGAGGGTGTCTCCCTGGGAGTCGGTGCGGAGGATCCAGGCCTGGTTCATGCCTTCCACTGGATCAATCTCTCCGCAGACAGCGAAACCTCCGTCGGGAAGAAGATCGAAGGAAAGAGCAACTTCTGAACCGGGATAGGGAGAATTGTACAGTTTTGTCCAGATCTCCTGTCCGGTGGAACTGTATTTGCCCAGCATGAGAGCTGAGCTTGAAGATGGGGTTTCTCTTCCAAAACCAGCCACAGCAAAGTCATTATTCTGGAGCTCTTTTACAACCCGACCTCCCTGATTATCCAGCTCAGATCTTGCTGCCCACAGGATATTGCCGTCTGTGTCCAGTCTATAGAATGCATAGTGGACCTCTGCTGCAACTGTAATGGTTGCAGCAAATCCACCATCACTGGTCTCTGTGATACTTTTGAATGTTGAATAGTATCCAGGGAAGTAAACCCTTTCCCACTCAACTTCAGGAGGGTCCATTGCCAGTAGAGCGGTTGTTGAAAGAAATAAAAGAATCAATACCTGGATGATACTCTTCATTGCGCTACTTCTTTCCTTTTCACTCAGTAAGCTTAACCCAGCCGATTCTGATGTCAACAGGCTGAGGAACTTCAGGTGCGGCAGGTTTGCCCGTTCTAAAGCTTAACCAGAACTCTGAAGCTTCTTCCGCGACCCAGCCTAAACCGCTTACGGTGCTAAGATCCAGAGGGCCGTACCTCTTCCACTGATCTGTCCCGTTTCTAATTGCACCGATTTCGCTTTCATTACTCAGGTTCGCTGTGAGAGTGTCTCCCGCTGAATCTATCCACCAGAGGTGCAGTACACTTCCAGCAGCAGTTGTGGCATTGCTGTTTGGATTCATGCAGACAGCTCCAAAACTCAGGTTACAGAATTCATCTGTATCAATAGTGGAGTCTTCAGGAATCGCCAGACTGATGTCCCCTCTAAAGATACTGCCACTTATTGCAGGATCAAGAACCCCTTCGAACATACCACTTACAGAGTCTGTGAAGCCTGTGGATTTCCAAACTCCTCCAATTGCTGAGATATCATTTGTCTTCCAGTCTGGAATACCGGTTGTTGCTTCTGTCATATCCCAGGGATCATCAAGTTCCTCAGTTGCATAGTCGGGAGGATCTATCACATAGACGAGCCTCGCAGTGTTGTCTTCCGGGTCGGGTTCACCAAAGATCTGTTCTGTATACACCCTCAGACGGTGAACACCAGTAGTTGTGTTTCTCGTGTCCCATTCGAGTATTACATCATCTCTGTCAACCTTCCAGCAGGAGTCTGTGCTGAGGCCGTTGAAGCTGACTTCAGCAGTATCAAGCATCACTCCGTAAGTATCATCACGGAGATATACCTGAACCCGGTTCAATGATCCGGTTCCCATGTTGTAGAACCTTGCCAGAATATCAACAGTTTCTCCCTGAACGCTTCTGTAATCAGTAAGTGTATCACCCTTTGCCGGAAGTATTGGTGAGAGATCTGGGTCTGTGATTCTGATATCAGCGGCTAGAGTGCCATCAAACATCTGGAGCAGTCTTGCTTCACCTGCACCAAGCGTATCAAGGAATGTGTAGATGTCTCTTCCAGTCTCATCACCCTCAACAAGAAATCTTCTGCTGTGATCCAGGGCGTATTCGCTAAACCCGGTTCCCGAAGGGAAGTCATTTGCGTCAACAACTATTTCGTATGGATTCCCGTTTGCTCTGCAATAAGTGTTCAGGTAGTAGAGGTAGCAGTTATCTTGATTCTCGTCAGAGAATACCTTTATTTGAGGGCCTCTGAACATCATCGGTACGATTCCGTCAAATTCAATCTCTGCGTCATCCTCGTGATCTTCCCACCAGTTCAAGAGTGCAAGTTCAGGTGCGACTCCTGCAATCACTCCAAAAGTCCTTCTGACGCTGTTCCAAAGCCTTCCGTAAGCTGCGAACTTCCAGAGAAGAAAGTTCTCAGTGTTTCTCTGACTGCCCTGAGCTGGTAAGGGTCTTGATGGAAGATCATACAACGGGTCATACCCGTCCATGAATGGAGGAAAGGAGTCAGGTGAGATGTAGGAAATACTGTCCACGGGCCTATTCATGTATACCCACTCCTCGTAGGGAGCATCGAAGGGGATGTTGTTTTCATCAAGAAGACCGGCGTCGGTCGTTTCTTCTTCTCCAGATCCGCTCATATAGCTTGTTAGACAATAGGGTAGAATTGCCTTTGCCCCTCTGATGAGACCGCTGTTGCAGGTCATTCTGAACTCCTGGGGGGTTGGGATGCGGTAGGAGTAGGAGCCGTAGTCAAGAATATATTTCTCTAAATCATCGTCATAAAACCACATACCTGTTCCCCCAGCCCTTCCAAAGGACTGGGGCACGAAGAACACAGAAATATCCTTGTCTTCAGCATTCCTGATATTCCAGGCGGTTATGAAAGTTGAATCCATGCATTCATCGTAGTGGTCAACCATCCAGTTTTCAAGGGAAGTGCCCAGTTGGGGAGTGTAGGAGCTATCAATTTGGTAAGCAGTTCCCACAAGCCTGAACGGGTAAGCATCCATAGAGATGAAACTGTGGTAGTTATCCACGGCATCTGGGAAAGGGGGAACAACCTCGTATTCCTGATACTTTGTTGAAAAAATGGCTCTGATGGAATTTGCCTGAACAGCAGGGGTGCCTGGATACGCATTCTCAGGATTCTCTGGTATGTTGTCAAAATCAGCCCAGTCTTCGATGGTATGAAGAGAAGAGGTGATGTAGCTCATTTCCCTTGTGGTATCAGCCTGATGGATGTGCCTTGCCATCCACGACAAAACTCCCAGTGAATCCACCTTTGCAAATGTGGGCTGCCACAGGCTGTCGGAGCCCAGATTCAGTTCAGGCCTGTACGCGCTGTCCATCTCAAGGGTGAAGAGGTTTGGCATGTAACTGTCGTAATGGAAATTTGCCGTATCGTTCATCATATGATTCCACTGCCATGCCGGGGCTTCATCGTATCCGTAGTAGAACCATACACTGTGAGAATTCTGGTTGAACAGAGTCTCCAGGTCTTCAGCAACATCCTCCATCATGCTTCCCATTTCGTGGGGCCACTTTTTGGAAATCAGAGTGTCGGAAGTGCAGGTGTGGGTTTCGTCAATCACATAACCATCCCATCCAGGTCTTGCATAGGCTGAATCTGTATTCATGGCAAACATGTGGGAGTACCAATTGTTAATTGATGTGAGATTCCACGGGTTAACTATTGTCAGCATTCCTGTTGTATCTCCTGGAAGAACCACATTTGCAAGGATTGAATCCGCATGATAGAACTGTCTGCTGAGGCCGTCAAAGTTGTTCCATGAGAGGAAGCAGAAGAACTCGGTATCAATTCCGTTCAATGCAGGTTTCAAACCTACTATGGGAATTGTGTTTTCAGGTGGAGAGTCTGAATGGGAGAGAGCTGTTATTGACAGAAGGACTGTGGTAACAAGAATTCCAAATGCTGATTTCATTTTCATTGTTGCCTGCTTTCTGCATTCATCAAGTGCAATATAAAGTTTACTATCGTAATCAATTAGGGAACATGTCAAGGGGAATCTCTTTACATGGAACCCTTACAGTTTGAGCAACCTTCATGATGGGTGTTTTTTCAAGGGGTGCAAAAAGAGAGATGAAAATGATTGTAAGAAAGGCCTTTGGATTCAGGAACTTTGAGAATTATAGATTGAGAGTCAAAGCACTATGTGCTCAGGAAGATCAAATGCCCTCGTTAATCTGAGGAGGGTCTAATTCCCCGCCCCTTATGCAAAGTAAAGTATTATGCAAAGTAATTCAACAAAACCCCTATGCTTAGGTAGTTCTGTCTAAAATTGCTTTGCATAATCTCCTGAATGATAATTGAAAGTTTCCTGGTTTTCAATATCATTTAGGAGGATGTTTTGCAAAAGAAGGCGTAGCATATATAGTTGCCAAATATGTGAAGATGGCAAGGAGATCGTCGGTCTTAGTACCCCTAAGGTAAAAGTGCATATGTTCCGCCATAGCAAGGCAATGCACCTTTTGCAGGCAGGTGTAAATTTGATCTACAGCCGGGATTTTTTGGGACATGTCGATCTAAAAACTACAGAAATCTACGCAAGAACAGATACTGAAACAAAACGGAAGGCAATCGAGAGTGCCTATCCGGAGCTGATTGATAACAACCTGCCTGACTGGAGCGAAGATCAGGCACTGCTTTCATGGCTATCTGAATTGAAGTAAGTGAAGATATTATGCAAAGTAAATGGGATGTAAACCACTAGTTCTATTGGAGTTGGCAGGTTTACTTAGCATAATACTTTACTTTGCATAAGGTGGCTTATGCAAAGCTTTGCATAACGCCCCTTGGGGCGAACAATCGGTTTCTGCCTTTTGTTTTTCTTTGGCTTACAGATACCCCGCCCCTTGGGGCGGTCGGAGGCTTCATTTGGTGTGGAGCCGAGCGAGAAAAAAATGGTGACCCCAACGGGGATCGAACCCGTATTGCCGGCGTGAAAGGCCGGTGTCCTTACCATTGGACGATGGGGCCACTGTGAAGTGAGCGGTACGATAACATTTCCATCAGTTTCCGTCAACACAATTGACGGAAAACAACCATGGTGAGCCGCGGGGGGATTGAACCCCCGACCCTCTGATTAAAAGTCAGATGCTCTGCCAACTGAGCTAGCGGCCCACCGCAAGCGGTATCATACTATTTTCAGAGAAAAGGGTGCAACTGGTGACATGAGCCTGAAACTGCTTATATTGACATTATGGCTGAACAATACAGATTGAAGCGCTGGCTGATATTCACCGAAGATTCAGTTACTTCCACGCAGAAATGGGTGCGTGAGAGGGTTTCCGCTCTCTCTGACCGTACGGTAATTCTTGCCGGAGTTCAAACTGCCGGTCGTGGAAGAAGCGGCAGGGCATGGAAGTCACCCGGCGGGGGTTTTTATGCCAGCTTTCTGCTTAAACCTTCTCCTCCCATAGCACTGGCTCCCTGCGTATCACTGCTTGCGGCAGTTATGCTGGCGCGTCTGCTTAAGCGGCAGGGCATACCTGCCTCGGTAAAGTGGCCCAATGATGTGATAGTTCACGAGAAGAAAGTTGCCGGAATAATCGCGGAAGCCGGGTCATTCCCTGAAAGCTGGTTCATTCTGGGTATCGGGGTCAACCTGACTGAATCTCCTTTGATTCCGGCGAGGAAGTTTCTTCCTGCGGGATCATGGATGGAATTCGGAGACGCTCCCGCTCCCGCTGATCTCCTGGAGAAATTCCTTATGGAGTTTGACTCATGCTGGAAGAACAGAGAAGACAACCCAATGGATGGAATCATAGCGGAGCTTGATTCAATCCTCTGGCGAAAGGGCGGGCAGGTTACTCTGTCAGAGGGAGAAAATACTTTTCATGGTGTTGTCAGGCAGATAGATGGAAATGGTTCTCTTGTGCTTTTAACGGACAGCGGGGAAAGAAGATTCGTCTCGGGCGAACTCCTGACTGTTCCCGGAGAAAGAGGAAAAGATGACTAACAGGGAGAAAAGCACCTTTGTGCTGGATACAAATGTGGTACTCCACGATCATCAGTGCCTGGATCATTTTCAGGAGCATGATGTTGTCATCCCCATTACTGTTCTCGAAGAGCTTGATTCGTTTAAAAAAGGAAGTGATTCCATCAACTTTTCCGCAAGATCATTTATCCGTCAGCTTGATTCCCTGGCGGATGAAGGACTGCCGCCTGACGGCATTCCACTGGGAGAAGGCAGGGGACGACTCATAGTACGGCACGCGCAGAACGGTATCGAATCCCTTGATGGAATATTCACTGAGGACACACCGGATCACCGGATCATCGCGGTAGCAGCGGAACTCCAGAGACAGATGCCCGATGAAAATGTAGTTCTGATCAGCAAGGATATAAATCTCAGAATGAAGGCTCTGGCAGTTGGCCTCGCCGCTGAAGACTACATAACAGACAAGATTGACTGCCCCGATGATCTTTATTCAGGGAGTGCACTGGTTGAGGGGGTTTCGCAGGATGCTATCTCGGCTCTTTACGAACAGCCATATTCGGTAGAGCCGGGGCAGATACCCCTTCCGGAAGAGTCCACGGCAAACCAGTTCTACATTCTCAGGAATGGAAGCAGAAGCGCACTGGCCTGTCAATCACCAGCAGACAGCCTGCTGCACAGGGTCAGAAAATGCAGAGCTTTCGGTATTGACCCCAGAAACGCGGAGCAGGCTTTTGCACTTCATGCCCTGCTTGATCCCGACATTCAGCTGGTCACACTTACGGGAAAGGCAGGCACGGGTAAAACACTGCTCGCTCTTGCCGCATCCCTGGAACTCAGGAAGAGATACAGACAGTTGTATCTGGCCCGTCCGGTGGTTCCCCTGTCAAACAGGGATATGGGTTTTCTGCCCGGTGATATTCAATCCAAGCTGGATCCGTACATGCATCCACTGTGGGATAATCTGGGAGTTATCAGGAACAAGTACGCCAGAGACAGTGGCGAACATCAACTGGTGCAGGATATGGTTGACTCTGAAAAACTCGTCATCACACCTCTTGCATATATCCGGGGAAGAAGTCTGGAAAAGGTGTTTTTCATCGTGGACGAGGCTCAGAACCTGACTCCCCATGAAGTAAAGACAATTATCACCAGAGCCGGGGAGGGAACCAAGTTCGTATTTACAGGAGACATCTATCAGATAGATACACCGTACCTTGACAGCAGATCAAACGGTCTGGCCTACCTTGTGAACAGAATGAAGGGGCAGAGCATCTATGCCCATGTCAACCTTGTGAGAGGTGAGCGCAGCAAACTTGCTGAACTGGCCAGTGATATCCTGTGACAGTCGGCGGAACATTTCTGAGGGCATCACTGGGAATTGTTTGCCTGGCTCTTGCTCTGGTGCTTTTTACTCTGCTTACCTCTAACAGCGCAGATGGAAGAATACTGGGAAGGTGGTCAATTCCCATGGCCCTTTTCCTGCTCACTGTGTTAATCATTTTTCTTACCACTGCTCTGTTGTTTGCGAGACCTGGCTTATTAATAAAAAGGTTTTCTTCTCTTGCGGCAGGAATTCCGGACTTTGGCGCGGGTCTTATGATCACAGTGCTGCCTTTGGCGTTTTTCGTTATCTGGTTCCTGTTTCCCGTTCCTATTCTCCAGAGAAAGAGCTTTGTTACTGGAGTCGCGCTTTTTTCTCTAACCCCCGGTCTGCTGGTTATGGCTCTTTACGGGCCTGAAAGGCGAAAATCGGTTTTGGGCGGAACGGTTGTGATGGTGTTCTCTATCGTTATCGCAATTGTTCTGGCGGAGGTTGCTCTGCATGCCGTTATGCCGGAGAGTATTTTCAATCCCCGATTTGGTCTCAGGCCGCATCAGAAAATTTCTCTTGAGGTGGATCTTCCCGGAGTGATGCCGGGGGGAGTACTATCCACAAATATGTGGGGTTTGCGCGGAGAAGATCCTCCGGAGCAATGGGATGAATACCTGACCATTGTAACTGTGGGAGGAAGTACTACGGCTAACTATTACCTTGATGACAAGCTGACCTGGTCACACATTATCCAGAGCAGACTTCGGGAAATCCAGCCCCGAACATGGGTTGGAAACGGCGGAATACCCAGACACTCTGCCGATACCCATTCTCTTTTCGTCCGTGAAGTTCTCTCACAGATCAAACCGGATGTGGCGCTGTTCCTTGTGGGAGTAAATGACATGGGTCCGTTTCTCCGCGGGAGCAGCAGCTCTGTGGAAAGGCTTCCCGATTCCGGTGTAAGGCCGGAACTCTTTTCCCGCAGTATGGTTCTTCAGCTGATGTACAAACTGAAGAAAGTGTATATCGACGGAGCTCCGGTAATCTCACAGGGTGTGGATCCTTACTACAGAGAAATCCCGATGACTGAAGAAGAACTCCCGCTTCCCGCAGACCTTCATGACCTGCTGGAGGATCCGGAGTTCTATCGGGATCGGATCAGGCAGATTATTTACGAGTGCAGAGCGCTTGGAATCACACCTGTATTCATGACCCAGCCCCTGCTCTTCGAGGATAATGACCACTGGAGAGGAATCCAGGAGGCTACACAATGGCTTGGGGACTCGGAAAAAGCATTATCAGCGGCCACCTTTTGTCGTATGCTGGAGACACTGAACAATGATCTTGTTGAAGTCTGTATTCGGGAGAATGCCGCGGTTTACGACCTTGCTTCGGAAATACCGCACAGCAGCGATTACTTCTATGACGCTATGCACATGACTGAGGCCGGAGCAACTCTTGTTGGGGAAAAGGCATCTGAATTTCTCGGTGAATACCTGCAAAGTAGGGGGATACTGTGGCAGGAAGATTGATAGAGGTTTTTCTTCCCACGGAACGACTGGAGCTGGCCAGATCTTCGGTTAGCGGTTTGAGGATTACTTCTATTTGGACGGAGAGGTTGTCGGAAACCCATTCTCAGCTTCACATTCTTTCTGATTCAGCAAACAGCGAGAAAGTCACGGAAAAACTGACTTCTGCTCTCTCTGATACTATTGATGATATCAGGATCATCTGTCTTCCCGTGGAAGCTTCAATACCGGAAGAGAAAAGCTCATCCGGGATGATAAGCTATGACGAGTTGAAGCAGGATATTGCTGAAATGACCAGCCCGTCACCGTCCACATGGATACTGACTTTTCTTTCGGCTGTGGTTGCCGCGGCGGGTCTTTACAGAAACAGCGCGACAATACTCATTGGAGCCATGGTAATAGCACCGCTTCTTGGACCCAGTGTTGGATTGTCGCTGAGTCTGGTGCA
>JAUVIS010000147.1 GCA_030592635.1 Candidatus Fermentibacteraceae bacterium
GATGGAAAAAAGCAGTGCTGACATGGTGGTTGGCGCACGAACCGGCGCGGAAGTGGCCGTTCCCCTTATCCGGAAGCCTTTCAAATGGATAGTTCGCCGTCTTGCCCAGTATATTGTGGAAAGACCGATTCCCGACCTGAACTCGGGTCTGAGGGTGTTTCGGAAAGATATGGCTCTCAGGTACTACAACCTGTACCCAAACGGGTTTTCCTTTACCTCGACAATTACCGTTGCGTCCATGTGTGATAACTGCAAAGTGGAATATGTACCAATCAATTACCACAAGCGTCAGGGAAAGTCTAAAATAGTTCCCGTGGACTTCTTTGCATTTGTGATGCTTGTGTTGCGGCTGTCTGTGCTTTTTAAACCTTTGAGAGTATTCGTTCCTGTTTCGGTATTCTGCTTCTCCATAGGATTCCTGAAACTTATCCATGATGTGGTAATGGGTATCAGCATTTCCAACGATACGGGCGCAAGTCTCATGGTTCTTCCCATCGTATCTTCCACAGCAATAGCGTTTCTGCTTGCATCTCTTCAAATTCTTCTTGTGGGAATGGTGGCTGAAGCCATGGCAAAACGGGGTTTCAGCGCTGGAGATATTTTTGGAAGAAAAGGCTGAGATATGTGCGGATTTGCCGGGGGGTTGCTTCTTAATCCGCAGCAGTTCCATTCTTCCGGGCTGCTTGAGAGAATGGGGGCTGTTCTGGCCCACCGCGGACCGGATGATAACGGGTCTGTGATTCAAGGTCCGTGCGGTTTTGTACACAGAAGACTGAGTATTATCGATCTGAGTCGATCCGGGCATCAGCCAATGAGCAACGAAGATGAAAGCATCTGGATTGCCTACAACGGCGAGGTCTATAATTTCAGGGAATTGCGCAGACAATACAACCTTGACGCTGACGGACACATCTTTAAATCCGGGACGGACACAGAAGTTCTTATTCACCTTTACGAGACCCTCGGTGAGGATTTTCTCAAAGAGCTGAACGGTATGTATTCGCTGGCACTCTGGGATGGAAGAAAAGGGAAGCTTATTCTGGCGCGGGATCCTTTCGGGATCAAACCTCTGTTTTATACCACCACAGGGGAAGGCTTCTGGTTCGCTTCAGAGATAAAGGCCCTTCTTGAAGTTGACGGAGTTGAACGGAAACCATCTCTGGAGGCTCTGTATCACTTCCTTTCGTATGACTATGTACCGGATGCCCTTACTCCATTCGAGAATATTCATGAATTGCTGCCCGGTAGAGCAATATCGATTGACCGGGAAAGCGGCAAAAGAAAGGAATGGCGTTTTTTTGATTTTGATTACACGGAAGATAAAACCATTTCTTCTGAATTTGCTCTGGTTCACAGCAGAGAACTGCTTGAGAAAGCCGTAGAACGCACGCTTATTTCCGATGTTCCTGTTGGTGTAATGCTTTCCGGAGGAATGGATTCCAGTGCTCTTACAGCTCTCATGGCCAAAGCCAGAGGAGACAGCGACTTTCACACATTTTCCCTGGGATTTGAGGATAAGAGTTTTGACGAATCGGACTATGCGGAGATCGTGGCAGAGGCTGTGGGAACACATCATCACAGGATAATTGTGACGCCTGACAGAGTCGCCGGTCTTCTTCCGCGGTATCTTGCCCATATAGATGAACCCTATGGCGATGGCTCCGCCATTCCAACCTGGCTTCTCGCCGAAAAGGCATCAAGTCTGGTTACTGTACTGCTTTCGGGAGAGGCCGGAGATGAAGTGTATTCAGGCTACGACACTCATGCTGCCTTTAAGGCAAGGAAACTCTACAGAAAAACTGTCCCCGGTTTCATCAGACAGAGTCTGATCAGAAATCTTGTCAGAAGGCTTCCTGTATCCCACAAAAAGCTCAGTTTTGAGTTCAAGGCTAAAAGATTCACAGAAGGCGCGGAGCTGGATATGCCCGCTTCTCACTTTTTCTGGCGGGTTGTTCTGTCAGATGACGCAAGGAGGGAAGTTTTAAGAAATCCTGAGCGGTTTGATGGCTTTCACGATTCTTCACAATTCTTCAGCGATATTTTTGAAGCCTGTAAAACAGATTCTGATCTCAACAGACTTCTTTGCATTGACACTTCGTGTCACCTGCCCCACGATCTCATGATAAAAAATGACCGCATGACCATGGCTCACTCCATAGAGGCAAGGGTTCCCTTTACCGATGTGGAACTGTTTCGTTTTCTGGCAAAAGTTCCCGCAAAGCTCAAGTTCCCGGGAATGCAGAAAAAATATCTGCTGAGGAATTCCATGAAGGGTATTCTGCCTGACTGCATAATCAAGAAGAAAAAAGTCGGTCTTGAAATGCCTTACTCAAAATGGATAAGAGAAGAGTTGAAGGAAATAACCATGGAGTATCTGAGCCCGACCCGACTGAATGCCACAGGTTTGTTCAACGCTGAAGGCGTCCAGAAACTCTGGATGCAGCACGACCGGCAGGAAAAGGATCATGGACGGGCACTGTGGGGAATACTGAACTACATGATGTGGTACGAGATGTACATTTCAACCAGCGATTACAAATCATATATCAATCCGGGGGTTGTTCGCTCGTGAGAAGCAAAGTCACAATTTTAGGGGCAGGTCCCGCTGGACTGTGGACTGCTCTTTCACTGCTGAATAAATACACTGACATTGATATTACAGTTATCGAGAAAGAGGATGTTCCCGGAGGAATTACTGCAAGTTTTCAATACAGGGGCATGATCTTTGACTATGGCAGTCACAGATTGCACCCCGCTACTGATCCCGAGCTTCTAAAAGGAATAGAGGATATGCTGGATGGGGATCTGCTGAAAAGACCCCGAAACGGAAGAATATGGCTGGAGGGGAAATTCATTTCTTTTCCTCTAAAGCCTTTGGATCTTCTTTTCAATCTTCCATTTTCCTTCTCTTTCGGGGTGGCAGTTGATTCCCTGCAATCTATTTTCAGAAGAAAAAAGGAAGGTTCTTCCTTTGAGGACACTCTTCTCGCCGGTCTGGGGAAAACCATCAGCAGCAGATTTTATTTTCCCTATGCGAAAAAACTGTGGGGGCTCCCTCCGTTGGAGCTTTCACCTGTCCAGGCCAGGAAGAGAATTGCCTCTGGAAGTATCGGAAAGATGATAAAGAAAGCTCTTTCTTCTCTGAAGGGATCTTCCGGCGAAACAGGTATCTTTTACTATCCAAGGCTGGGATTCGGGCAGATTGCTGAGGTAACCGCTGCCTCTATTAAAAAGAAGGGGGCCAGGATTCTATACAATGTGGAAGCAACCGCGGTAACCATTCCCGCGAATGGACGGCAGGGAGTTGTAGTAACTTCAAGCGGGGAAAGAATTGATACCGATTTCCTCTTCACCACCATTCCCGTCACAGAATTTATCAGACTTCTCCAGCCAGTCCCGCAGGCTTCCGTAATTGAGGCCTCCGAAGGATTGTCATTCAGATCCATGATTTTCTGTATTCTGGAAGTGAAAAGTTCTCAATACACACCTTACGATGCCCATTACTTTCCGGGAGCTGATATCTGTTTTTCAAGACTGTCCGAACCGGAAAATTACAGTATGGCGGAGAAACCTGCCAGTCGCACAGGGCTTTGTTTCGAGATACCCTGCAGTGATGAGGATGATATATGGAGGCTTGGCAACGATGATATACTGGATATGGTTCTGAACGATTTAAGAAAAACAGATCTGCCGAAACCCGAAATAGCAGAATTTACAATTCGCAGGAAGAAAAATGTCTATCCGGTATACGATCACGACTTTTCCAGTCGACTTGAAATCATTGAAAAGTTGCTTGGCTCTTTGACGCAGACGATTTCGCTGGGACGGCAGGGCTTGTTTGTGCATGACAACACCCACCATACTATAGAAATGGGAATTGCTGCCGCCGATTGCCTTTCTTCTGAGCTTCACTGGGACAAAAAGAAGTGGGCTGATTACAGAGAGTTGTTTGATTCTCATGTTGTTGTTGATTGACGGGGGGATAGTAACTGTGGAGAGAAAAGGCAGATTGCAGGTTTACACCGGGGATGGGAAAGGCAAGACCACAGCAATGCTGGGGCTTGCCGTAAGAGCCGCCTGCTCGGGCATGAGAGTTTACATCGGTCAGTTCATGAAGGGGCAGGATTATTCGGAACTGTGCCTGCCCGAAAGATTCCCTGAAATTACAATGAAGCAGTTCGGAACCCCGGATTTCATCCTTCCGGGTGAGAAGCCGTCTCTACAGGACATTCAGCTGGCAGAGGCGGGTCTGACGGCGGTTAACAATGCAATGCTGGGCGGTGATTATGATATGGTTGTGGCGGACGAGATCTGCGTGTCTGTGCATCTGGGTCTGCTTAACGAGGAACAGGTTCTGGAACTTGCCGCGGCAAGACCGGCTACTGTAGAGGTAGTGTTTACCGGCAGGTACGCGACGGATGGTGTTATTGAGGTGGCGGATCTTGTAACCGAGATGGTGTCCGTCAAGCATTATTACGATACTGAGAAACTCTCAGCCAGGTCGGGTATTGAAAATTGAAGGAGATGTTATGAAAAGAGTATTTGTACTTTTGCTGCTTGTTGCCGCAGTGGCTGCCGCTCAGGAAGTTGATCCTCCTCGGGATAGTATGGATTTTTTTATTGGAGCCGGTGCCTGGCTGCCGGGACTGCTTAATAACGATAACCAGTTGGAAGTGGGTTCGGCATTTCTGGTTGGAGCAGAAACACCAATGTCGCAGGGCGATCAATTCCGTCTTTCAATTGGTGGAGGTTTATGCAATTCCGATAGAGAGCAGTACGAAAAAATTACCTCTGTTATGCTGAACCTCAGCTACAGGAAGTATCCTTTCTACAGACCCTATGCCGGAGCCCGTGGCCTTGAGCCGTTTATTGGCTTCACCGGAGGGGGAATTGTCGTCTGGGATTCAGTGGATGACGATTACGAAAATGTTGATTCAAAGAGCACCGGAGGAGCCATGATCGGTGCTGAACTGGGTGCTCGTGTGAAGATGAGCGAGGACATGTTCTTTGATATCACCCTTACAGGTGAATGGGTTCCCATCGGAAGTGAACTCGCCGGCGAGGCAGACAGCGATCTTTCCGGAATAAGAATTCAGGGCAGCCTGATTTTTTAGAAAGATTCTACCGGGTTCCGTTTAAGGACAGA
>JAUVIS010000216.1 GCA_030592635.1 Candidatus Fermentibacteraceae bacterium
GCGCCAATACCGGCAACGCTCCGGTTCTCTTCAGAATTAACATGGGGTCAGGTCACGGCGGGGCTTCCGGACGCTACGGCTGGCTGGGAGACACTGCATCCAAGTACGCTTTCCTGCTGAATCAGGCCGGAATTACCGACTGATCATTCCTCTTTGCAGGTGCGGTTGCGGCCGGTTTCCTTTGCCTTGTACATAGCAGTATCAGCTCTTTTCAGGAGAGAATCCGCAGTGTCTCCGGCTCGACTTTCGGCGATGCCCAGTGAAATTGTTATGGGGGGCAGATCTCTGCCGTCATCAGTTACAACACGCTCAGACGCTATTGTCTTCCTTAATCTTTCTGCCACAATCCAGGCCAGCTCTATGTTAATGCCCGCAAGCATAACAACGAATTCCTCCCCTCCGAACCGTGCGCTGAGATCTGTTGGTCTCAGAGAGAAAAGAGTTGTATGGGCAACCTGAATAAGAACATCATCGCCCGCGTCGTGGCCGTAGCTGTCGTTGAATTTTTTAAAATGATCCACATCAAACATTATGATGCAGAAGGGTCTTTCACTGCGAACATGCCTGCTGATGAGTCTGGGCAGTTGCAGATCCAGCCATCTGCGATTGTGCATACCTGTAAGCGAGTCCACCATGGCATCCCGCTGAAATCTCCTCCTTAAGTGGATGTTCTTGAGTAAAGCCTCATTCGATGAGCGCATCCTGTCCGAAAGAAGAAGAAGCATGTTGCAGGCGAAAGCATGTGACTCGGAAATCATTCTCCAGAATGCTGTCTCGTCCACTTCAAGTATACGACTGTCTTCCACAGCTACCACATAGGCTGTTGTGGGGCTGTCATCAATAACGGAAAGCTCTCCCACCGTTTCACCCTGATCAAGAACAGCGACCGGATCGCTTCCCGGATACTCAAGAAAAATTGCCAGCTTTCCGGACAGGATGAGGTAAAGATTCTGATTGCTCTGACCTGCCCGAAGAAGAATTTGCCCTCGCTTCAGATCAATAACCGGGCAGTTGCCAAGAACATCCATAACCGCGTCTGAAGAAACTCTCCTTAGAATAAAGAGGGTCTCCATATCCTTCTCTGTCAATCTGGTTTCCATGTACACCTCCCGCGCAGAATATGCATTAAATACAGCCGGAAACCACCCTGAACCTCCCATCGGGCCCTTCAAAGCCGGGTTTTCTTGAATGCAGTACAACAAGCAGGGTGTTATTGACCCGTGGATTATGGTACACAGCGGCGATTGAGTAAGCGAAATTCATGCTGTGCTGCTCCGGAAGAACATCTTCATTGAAGAAAAGGTGTTTCTCTCCGCTCTCCCTGATGTGAAGCACGGGAGTTGCGGGCGGGGGAAACCAGTCAGGGTAGTCCTGATCCATGTCTGCGGGAAGGGTTGAGAGAGTCAGTGTAATCTCGCCACTGTTGTAGTTGGGAGAATAACTCTCAAGACAGAAAACAACGGAGTCAGAGCAGACGCTCAGATCTGTCAACGGATGGTAAACCAGAGGACTTTCAAAACCATCGGATTGAACCCCGTATTTCCGGCACATCTCCCGTATTTCTTCATCAGCCGAAGCAATATCCGCACTGTCAGGCAGCTCGTCCACATACTCATCCCACACACGCGTGAGCCCATCCACACGAAGGGAGGATTCCGTATCAAGCACCTCCAGCTCAATCCACCGGAAACCGCTGCCGTCCTGAACACCACCCATTTCCCAGGCGGCATAGTCACCGTCACCGGAAAACCCCAGCAATCTGAAAGATGCCTGATCTTCAGAAAGGGCGGGAAAACTGATAACAAACAGACATACAGGTACCCAGACTGTTTTCTTACTAAGTTTCATTCAAGCTCCTCCGGCTGTCAGGGAAATTCTATCTGCAACTGTCTGCATGTTAAACGGTTTGACATATCCATCATGAATAATAATAAATATATGAGCTGTAATGGTTCAGCTTCTATTCAGGAGGTCGCGGTATGAAATATCTGGCTTTCGTTCCTTTATTTGTTGCTCTGTCTTTTGCAAACAATAACGGCTGCACTGAAACCGGCCCTGCTGTCAATCCGCAGGTTGCAGGCAGCGATGACATTACACTCACGGTTGTGAATAACTGGACCGTGGCCGATCAGGTTATTGGTATTGATATTATCGAGGGATCTTCAGTTTTCTATGTAAACGCGGTTTGCAACGAAGAGGATCTCCTTCGTACTTACGATGCTGCAACAGGAATACCCACCGGCGTAACTATGCCTCTTGCTCCCACAAACATGTATGCCTGGGGTGTCGCATGGAACAACAACTCCACCACGCCGGCATACTATGTCAATGATTTTCTGAAAGACGATCTTTACTACCACGATGGCGTCTCTTCCTGGATCACAGTACCTGATCCTGCCGGTACCAACTCGCGAGGAATAGACTTTGACGGAATCGACTACTGGGAAACAGATGGAGCCGGCAACCTCTGGCGCTTCCAGCCAGGTGTAAGTCAGGAAAGCATAGCCATTCCTGAAGTCACCGAACAAATCAGCGGTCTCACTGTTTTTCCGTATGGCAGCAACCTTGGAATAGCAGTAACTACATACGGAATCAACAACATCTATTTCTTCCAGTGGAATGGCTCCACTATGGACTTCATGGCTTGCGCAGCATGTCCTGCCAGCAATGTTCACACATCACTGGGTCTTGCATATTCTGAAACAAACGAACACATGTACTGGACCTACTATGACACTTCAGGCAA
>JAUVIS010000136.1 GCA_030592635.1 Candidatus Fermentibacteraceae bacterium
AAGCTCCATCTTTGAGGTTCACTCTGCGAATATTATGAATTACGATACATTCAACCAGATTCAGGTTTTTTTCATGAAGTTGACATTACCTGCAATTTCCAGGGAAACAAGGGCAGGTAGTTTGCGATCAGATACGAACGGTGGATAAATCAAGACTTGTCAGGCGACTGGGCATGATATCTTCGGATGTTCAGAACGGTGTTCTTGATGTGCTGCAGGCTGTGTTCACGCAGTAAGCCGTATTGACTGAATGTACATTAGTGACGATAATACAGCAACAACAACAACAACTACTACTACTACTGCGGAGTCTGATGACAAAGCGAACATCACACTATCAACACGGAGTGAAAATGAGAGCATCGACTATTATTATTGTGATCCTGACTCTTACGGGCACACAGGCTCTGGGATTCGGATACCACGACGCGATTACAAACGGTACAGTTCTGGGTGGATTTTCACCCTATACAGTCGCGCTGGGAACTGTGCGCGCTGTTGGAGCGTCGGAGCCCGCCAGTATTTTTACGAATCCGGCTCAGACAGCAGCGTACCCTTTTACGATTCAGCTTTCAGGTTCATCAATATCGTGGGCGGAAAGAGTGATCGAATCTGATATTGATAAAACCATAAGAACCCTGATGACAAACAACAACGGTATGGCTGCCGTGGTTTACCCCGCAGGCGGTATTACACTCGGTGCCGGTGTGGTCAAGGTCGCTGAATTCGGCTATGACGGAATGCTCATCATTTTTGATGATCCCGATGCTCCGGAGGTAGGTCTTGCGCTTCTCGAATCCAATGGTTCTCAGGTGGAGGCTATGGGCAGCGTATCAACGGTTATCTCCGGTCCTCTGTCCGCAGGCTTTTCCGGCGGTGTACGCCACGCTGCCGCTGAGTACCAGTATTCTTTCGATAGCTTCCTTTTCTCTGTTCCCGATTCATCGGATGCATGGTCCAAGGAGAAGAGCGAATTTGCGTGGCATGCGGGGCTGGCGTTAAACGGAGACCTCTTCAAGTCCGGAATCTCCTACTCTTCGGAAACTGAATACATGGAAGACATTCTGGCTTTTGGCGGAAGCGCATATGCAGAGCATCTTAAAAAGACAACAATTGGATTTGAGGCTGAAATTGCCTCTCCATTTGACCATAATCTTTTTTTAGGAAAGCTCTTTCTAAGCATGCCTCTTACCAAAAGCCTGGAAGCTCTTATTTCAGTCAGTTTTGACGATAACAGAGTTGCTAACAGAGCCGGTTTCGGCTTCGGCATGGGTTTTTCCGGCAGGGTGGGCAGGTTCACCATTGGCGGAGGTGTTCTGAACAGATTCAGAGCCAGGATGGATACGGCTTTTCCCGACGAGCAGTCTGACCGGGTCGATGATTCATACACAATAATTAACCTGGGTCTTTCCTGCTTACCGGGCAATTTGCTGTAACTGCTGTTCAGCCGGCAGAGCTTTTTACGACAGACAGTTTTCCATTTCTGATCTCCCACTGAGCGGTTGTTGTGCTGCTCAGGAATTCTCTGTCATGGCTGACCAGCAGAAGAGCGCCGGTGTAGTTGTTCAACGCTTTTTCAAGACATTCCACCGAGGGCAGATCCATGTGATTCGCTGGTTCATCCATAACCACCAGCCAGGGTATTCCGGCGAGGCCAAGCGCCAGCAGCAGTTTTCTTGATTCACCGGGACTTGGGACAGCGGAAGTGAGTATTCTTTCCGGATCGCTTCCCAGTCTTCTCACAATGGTCATTACCTGTCCCAGATCATCGCCGGAGAGTTTCTTGGCTTCTGCCAGGCAAAGGCTGGATTCCTCCTCGGTGATTTCCTGAGAAATCCAGATAAGTTTGTCTTCAGAGCAATTCAGTTCAGTTCTGATATGATTCAGGAGAGTGGATTTTCCCGATCCATTTTTACCGATCAAAGCTATTCTGCTTTCGGAATAGATTGCAAGATCCGGATATGTGATGCTTCCGTTTCCCATGTTGATTTTTCCTGCCGGGATATTCAGAAGTGAGTTTCTGGTGGATTCTTCTCCAGACAGTTTAATTCCGGAGTTGTGGATTTTCCTGTAGGTAATGGATTCCATGCGTTCCAGAGCCTTGTCAGCACGAGCAGAAGCTTCGCGGCTTCTCTGGCCGGCTTTCTGCACAACGCTGTGATACTGCGAGGCACCGTCGTAGTTGTACTTGCAGATTTCTTTAAAAGTGAAATTATGACCTGCGATGTGAGCCTGAATTGTTCTGGCCCTGATCATTTTCTTTCTCGCCTCGTGCTTAAGGCGAATGTAATTGGATTCAGCTTCCCTTCGATGCCGAACGAGGAGTTCTCTCCGCTCACTGTCAGCTCTTCTGGCGGAAGTATAGCCTGTCCTGTACAACTGCACTCCTTCAGGGAAGAAGAGGACACAGGAAGAGCACAGTTCATCCATGGCTTGTCTGTCATGACTGACAAGAAGACCGCAACCGCCGTACTCTCTCATTGATTTCAAAAGAAGGGATCTTCCATGGATATCAAGGTGATTGAAGGGCTCATCCAGAGCAAGAACAGCCGGTGCTGTCCATATTGCAACTGCTATTTGAAGACGCTTGCGCTCACCGTGAGAAAGGGTATTCCATCTGTCTGCCCAGTCGTCTCCAAGTTGAAGGGTATTCCTGAGTCTTATTGAATCCCTAGACCAGTCAAATAAAAACTCATTAAGATTATCAGGTGGAGCATCTGTTCTCTGAGCGCAGTACACGGTGGTGCCCGAGGAAACAATTGATCCGGTGTCAGGAGAGAGAAGTCCTGTGGCCAGTTTGAGAACTGTGGTTTTTCCGCAACCGTTGGCACCCGCGAACGCTGTCCAGCCTGAATCAAGGTTCAGAGAGACAGCAGTCACCGCGTGATTTATGGAGCCGGGGTATGTATATGAAACATCGGTGAAGCGCAAAAAAGTTTGATACATGAAAATCCTTTCTGAAAAACTGCCCGATTGCTGTTATTTCAGGAAAGAATGATCATGTTTCACCGCCTGTGCTGTAAAAAAAGATTAAACTCTACAGTAACATAGATACATTAATGGAGTGATGTCCAGTCTGCCTTAGAAATAGAATAGCAGAAGATGCTTTTAAGTGTTCCCTTGCAGAGACGGAAAAGTGACACAAGAAAACTTGATGCTGTGGTAGATGGATGTAATAGGGAATGGTATCTGGAACAAAAGAAGATGGATGAAGTATTGATACAAAACAGCAGGCAAATAATGAGTTATTACTGAAATGAAGCATTGACCGAGAGGATTGCAATATATATTATGGTTAAGGGGTAGGAGGGGAGCTAATCAATGTGTATCATATTGAAAGGAAAAGAATATATGATGATATTACTCGCGGCAATGATTGCATTTGGGGCGGTAGCGCCAATAGCGCCAATAACATCAACGGCACCTGTTGATGAAGTTACACCACTTGCAGTGAACCATATATTGTATGGAATCGTAAGATTTGATGACTCAAATGGGTATGTGGAAATCACATTCACCAGTGATGATCAGAGTATAGTCATTTCAACCATAGTTTATGAAGCTGGATACTGGGAGATGCACTATCCCGGTGGAATGCTCGATGGTCAGCTTGAGGCTGTTTGGTATAGAGATAGTGGGGGTTCTTTGTTCGCTGATGAGTACAACATAGAGTTTCCTGATGATTGGTACCGATCCGGTTCCTGGTGGTATCATGAGTGGAACATCACCCGGTGGTATAAGAGGATCTAGCCCGAATACATCACACTTTTTTAAAATAGTCAATCGAAACACATATTCGGCTTGATTTTGGGTTACAATCACGTCTATCAGAGTAAATTGAGGTAATGTGTGCCAATGGGAGATAATTACATTCATATATGTAGCAATATGCAACTCTCAGGGCACACCGCTGCGACTGCCGGTATTTCAGGCTGGAGATGCTGACGGTTTTTATTTTGTCAAGTCAATGCAGCAATGAGATTCTGTTGTACTTTATTGTATAATGTGGGATATGGATAGGCACTACTCATTGCGAGGTGGACTCGGCGTACGCTTACACGGACTACTGCCCCGATCTTGAATAACTTCAAACGGATCGTGGTGCAGACAGATTGGGACATCTCTGTACCCTTCAGGCCAAGTGTACGAATAGCATCCATCAGTACATATCCAATGGACGAAAACCAGAGACGCAAATTGTTGGCTTTCATGAAGTGACTGCTTGTTCTGTCTGCAAAAAGGCAGAGCTGCTGTTCCTTGATCCTGTTTTCCATTTCACCGCGACCACAATAGGTGATTTCATAAAGTTCCTGTGCTTCATATTCTGTATCAGGATAATTGGTAACAACAAACCTTGGATTCGGGCCTTTGTCTAAATACTCGGCTTTTGCTATTATTCTCCGCCTTATGCCATCCCAGCTGCCCGACTTGGTCGTGTAGTAAAATTCAGTGAAGACTCGGGCAGGTTCTTCTCTCTCTTCATAGGCGTGAAGACTTTTTGCAACAGCCATTTCTCTGCTGATAATGCCGTTCAGCACATTGTTTTTTGCCAGACCGAGCAAATAATAAATTCTGTTCTTCTCTGCTTCGCACCAGTCCATTATGTCTTTCCGGCAAAAACCGCTGTCTCCGCGGAGAAGAATTTCTACTCCTGGAAACTTCTTTTTAAGAATCGGTACGATTCTCTCGAGGTGAGCAATAACACCACAGGCCGGCTCAGGTTTGATAGTACGGAGTTCTGAAACAATCAAATGATCGTTTATGAAAAAGTAAAGAGGGGTGTAACAGGTGTTATCATAGTAGGCGTGAAATTTACCACCCTCTTGCTTTCCGTGTACAATGTCATCGGTTGAATCAACATCTATGATTAATCTGTTGGGTACTCCTTCCCGCTCAAGTAGATCAAGAGAGATGTCCGTTATTGTTCGCTCGAATTTATCAAAATCACAAGTAATCTTCTGATAACGACTTGGCTTCTCCAATTCGCGATTACCAAGCTCCAGGCGACCCAGGGTATGGGGAGAGGCAAGGGCTGCTCCATTATCACTTTTCTTTTTCCTGTTACTGCCCGCTGGATCATCATGTCCCAACATTGCCGCAAAAGCCGGATCCTTACGCAAGTTATCATGATCATTGAGATCCTCGTACCCAAGACAAAGACCGTAGATAATCTGTTTCAGCATGGATTCGAGGGAATGCTCCACAAATCGCTGGTCTCTGGAATCAGTAAATGCTTCAGAAACTTTCTTGACTATTTTGAGTCTCTCATCAACCTCACGAAGTAACATTCCGCCTGCATCTGAAGTAATAGTACCACCAGAGAAATCTGCTACGATTTTTCTGTTTTTCAGCCCTGGATATTCAAAAGATATTTGGTTATTATTCGGGACAGACTGTGACATTTAGAAGCTCCTCTTTGTTGAGTGTAAGTCGTTGTGACACAACTATTATACTACAATTTGGAGCTTCTTTCAAGGGCTATTTGTGATGGATTCGGG
>JAUVIS010000185.1 GCA_030592635.1 Candidatus Fermentibacteraceae bacterium
CTGATCAAGACAATGGAGAAGCTGAGAACACAGGTGATTGATGGTCGCCGGATACTGTTCCCGCTGACCAGGCGGCAGAAAGAAATCTACAAGGCGTTTGCCGTGCCGATGCCGGTGTAGGTATAATCTGACGGGAATTTAGGTTGAATCTGTTGAATTGTTGTCAACTACATATATATCCGCATCGGGAAGAACCCTTAAAAAGTCGTTGATAACCTTACCCACAGTGAGTTCTTCATTGAGGCAGGGTATAACCACAGCTATTCTTTTCAAGCACATCTCCCTTTATGAAAATGGTACAACCGGCGACCGCAAGCCATACTGCTCAATCCAGAAAACATCAGCCTGTGAAAAACATAGTCCATAACCAGCTCGCAGACAAGCGACATTAACTCCCGGGGAATCTCTCCTTATTCCATAATGAAGAAAGCTTGAAGGCAGTTCATCTAATCCATAAATCTCTTCTAGAAAAGGGGAACTTCAGCACATTCACGAGAATGTTCGCGTAATAATGTGCAGCGGATACAACGAGCAGGAAGTCACTCAGAGGTTTGCGGGCATATCTTTCTCCGGGTTCCTGCACAAACCTTATTCGCCGGCTGATCTGGAAGCCGAGGCAGGGAAAGTTCTGGAGAAGTAATTATTTAAGCTTTAGTGTTCTGTAATTGAGCACTTCGCCGTTGATTACTCTGCAAAGAAATTCGGAGAGTTTCCTGTTGTTAATGATTCTTTCAAGCTCCCCTGAAAGAGCAAGGATTCTGATTTCCTCTTCCAGAGCTGAATAGCTCAAATTGCGTCTTCGGGCATAGTATGTCCTGCGCTTATCAAGCCAGAGGGTATACTTCTGTGAAGCGATCTTAAGTTTTGAGATATTGATTCCCCTTTTTCGGTACAGAGTCTTCATATCTCGCAGAAGTATGGAGATCTCATCATAAAGGCTGAACTGTCCCTGATAAACGCTGTGAGGAACCAGATCACTCATGCGGTTCTCCGACCAGAGGGCTTCCACAGTTCTGTAAAACGAATTCAAAATGCCCGATGGCGGATTTCCATAATAATCTTCATTGGAGTACAGATCACTCATTTTCATTGACAGGTGAGGATACATTTTTCCCAGCTCCTTCAGAAAATAATCCTTCTGTCTTCCCTTTTTCAGAGTCAAAAGGCCTGGTATTGCAAACTGAGCTCCAACCGAATTCAGAGCTGCAAGAAACTCCCCGATCTGCCTGGTGGAATCAGTGAGAAAAGGAATGAAAGGCATTGCAAGAATTCCGGCGTTCATTCCCCGTCTCCGGAATTCTCCAATAGCCTTCAGGCGATCTTCCACCGGTGAAGCTCCCGGTTCAAGCCTGTCGCGAATCCCGTCATCGGTCATTGTGAGGGAGATCATCAGAGTAAAGGCCGACTTCCTGTGTACCTTTTCCCAATAGTCGATGTCCCGAAGCACAAGAGACGATTTGGTGTGAATGATAGTCGGGTGATCAAACCGGGAGAGTATTTCAGCACACTGACGGGTAATCTCAAGATGTTTTTCTGCAGGCTGATAAGGGTCGCTTATCCCTGATGATATGCACACAGGCCCATGCTCACGCAGCCTGGGCAGCTCCTGTTCAAGTAGCTCCGGCGCGTTTTCTCTTACTACTATATCCCTGTCGAAATCCCCCTCCACATGGTATTTCTCATACCTTCCGTCACAGTAAGTACACTGATGGCCACAGGCCATATATGGAGAAAACCTGTATTTCCCTCCGAACAGGGCAGGCTGCTTCTCCTTCTTGAGAAGTCTCTTGACGCGGATCCGGTTCATCTCTTTCTGTGACACTGTTCAGACAACTGCAGGGAGCAGAGCTCGGTAAAGTCCAGGGAATCAGCCTGTGCGCGGATCCGCTTGAATTCCTCAGCCGGTATGGATTCCTCCAGCTCAGCAAGCAACTTGTTTGCGCTTCCCTTCATATGATCCGGGAGAGCTTTATCTCTCACCATTACCAGAAGAATCAGAACGGCTTTTTCTTTTTCCCCGAGATTCGCATAAGCTTGAGACATGAATCCCAGAACCTCGAGCGCGAGAGGTATAAGACCAACGGATGTTGCTGCAGTCAGAGATTTCTTCAAGTATTCAAGTGCTTCTTCCGGAGAATTCAATGACAGCGCTGTCTGTCCCAGATTCAGATTGCCGATCACTTCTCCTTCTCTGTCACCTATGCGAACGGAAGCCTCAAGACTCTTTCTGTAGTATTCGCAGGCCTTTTCAAATTCTTTTCTCCCGGAGGTTACGCATCCAAGATTTCCAAGACAGTTCGCGATGCCCCATCGATTACCTGTATTCTCATAAAGGGCAAGGCTCTCCAGATAAAAACTCTCCGCCTGATCCTTTCGATCAAAACCCAGCGCGATATTTCCCATATTCAGCAGGGCTATGGCAAGACCGGGTTCACTGTTCAATCCGGCATAAATTGAATGGGCTTTCCAGTAGTAGGAAACAATCTTTTCATAGCTCCTGTCTTCTTCAAGGTCAGCCATACGCATGTAAGCGCGGGCAAGAATCGCAGGGACCCCTGAAGTCTGTGCCCTGTCATAAGCCTTTAGGGACAGTTCCCGGGCGTTCTCCCGCTCTCCTGTGAGAGTGGCAATCCACGCCAGCACAAGCAGAGACTCCGCGGCAATACCGTCAAGGCTGTTCTGCTCTGCAATGGAGAGAGCCTGGTTCAACTCGACTTTTGCATCATCGTAGTGGCACAGTTTTTCAAGACATCTGCCGCAGTTGAGATACAGTTGAGCCCGGAAAGAGAGATCAGCCGCTTCCTGAGGAATTGCAAGTGCCCTCCGGAACCTTGAAAGAGCTTCCCTGTACGCACTGGTTTCCATGGCGGATTCACCCGAACGAACGAGCCAGGCTGCCGCGTTCCCCCAGTCTTCTCCGCCCTCATAATGGTCGGCTATAATGCTCGCGAATTCCGCGATCCTCTCTCCGCTGTTTTTTTCAAGCCAGACCGCGACAAGCCTGTGGTATTTCTTTCTGATCCCGAGAAGAACTGTTTCATAGGTCACATCCCGAAGAATGGCGTGCTTGAAAAGATATTCCGCCGTGTTGGAAAAGGCTGACCTGTTCATTCTGTGTACCAGATCGTGATGCTCAACAGAAGAGAGCATTCCCAGAATCTCAATCGGAGTCTCCTCTTCGTAAAGATCCCTCACTGTCCTGTCCCAGAATACTCTGCCGACAACTGAGGCCATCTGAAGAAGAGTTTTCTCGCCGGGTGGAAGAGTGTCCAGTCGCGCCTGAAGTACCCCTGTCAGTGTGGACGGTACTTTTTCCTCTGTAAGAGCCTCCACATCAACCGTCCAGTTATCCCGTGAAATAACCCCGTCCTCAACGAGCATCTTTATCAGTTCCTCCACATAGAATGGATTGCCGTCGGCGTTTGAAATAATCAGTTCCGATAGTTCCTCGGGCAGATTCCGCATCTGCTGCAGAATCTCCTCAACCAGATTTCTGCTGTCTCCGGAAGAAAGGGGCGCGAGATGTATAAAGGTATTGGGAAGACCTTCTCCCCAGTTCGGCATTCTTTCCAGAAGAGGGGGTCTTGTGAGGCACAATACAAACATCCGGCTTTTCGGAATATCCCGTACTATCCGCTCAACAAGCTCCAGTGACACAGAGTCCGCCCAGTGCAGATCCTCAAGATAGACAAGAGTTCTGCCTTTTGCGGCAATCCTGCCGAAGTACCGGA
>JAUVIS010000080.1 GCA_030592635.1 Candidatus Fermentibacteraceae bacterium
CTCCGGCCGGTATGCAGCCTCTGGTTCCTTACCTGCTTGGTGAAAAGCATCCACAGGGCAAAAGACTTGTAGATGTTCAGAAGTGTATACGAACAGGCGATATTGAAGAGGTGGGAGATGCCACGCACCTCACATTCTTCAGAATGCTTGGTAACTGGTCCCTCGGCGGTTACTTTAAAAAAGAGGCGATTCAGTGGAGCTGGGAATTTCTTACAGGCAGGGAGTGGCTGGGGTTTGATCCGGAGAAGATCAGCGTAACAGTGTTTGCCGGTGAGGGAGACATACCCGCCGACAGGGAAGCCGAAAAAATCTGGCTGGAAGTCGGTGTGCCCCCGGAGAGGATCTACAGCTTTGGCATGAAAGACAACTGGTGGGGACCAACCGGTGCCACCGGACCATGCGGCCCTGACACGGAGATGTTCCTTGATACCGGTAAAGAACCCTGCGGCGAACAATGCAAGCCGGGATGTTCCTGCGGCAAGTACTTTGAAGTCTGGAACGATGTCTTCATGGAGTACCGGAAAACAGAAGACGAATCTTATGAACCTCTCAAACAGAAGAATGTTGATACCGGCATGGGTGTCGAAAGAACGGTTGCTATGCTTGAGGGGTGCAAAACAGTTTACGAGATCGGTGTACTCAAACCTCTTGTCAACAGAATCAGAGCGCTTGCCGGCACAGAAGAGCCAAACAGATCAGAGAAGGTTATCGCTGATCACATTCGCTCCGCCACTCACATTCTCGGTGACGACCAGGGGGTAGTACCATCCAATGTGGATCAGGGCTATGTGCTCAGAAGACTGATCAGACTTGCCATAAGACACGGAATGAAACTTGAGATCCCCAAGGGATTTCTCGGAGAGCTTGCCGCCATGGTCATTGAGACCGAGGGTGAGGAATATCCTGAACTCAACCGGAACAAAGCAACAATTCTTGATGAGCTGGCAAGAGAAGAAAAACTCTTTGGCGAAACACTTCAGGCCGGACTCAAACAGTTCAACAAAATACTGCCCAATCTGCTGAAAAATCCCAACAGAACTGTTGCCGGAAGGCTGGCTTTCAAGCTGTATGACACATACGGTTTCCCTGTTGAACTTACTGCCGATCTCGCCGCCGAGCACGGCATGTCAGTGGATATGGATGGCTACAACAAGGCATTTGAGAAGCACCGTGAGCTATCAAAGCAGGGTGCCGATAAAAAGTTCAAAGGCGGTCTTGCCGATAACAGCGAAATGGTTACAAAACTTCACACAGCCACCCATCTGCTCCACGCCGCTCTCAGAAAAGTACTGGGAGACACAGTTCAGCAGAAAGGCAGCAACATAACTGCCGAGAGGCTCCGGTTCGACTTTGTCTACGACGGGAAAATGACGCCGGAAGAGAAGATCGAAGTTGAAGCGATGGTGAACAGTGCCATACAGGAAAAAATAATAATCGAAATGAAGGAAATGTCTCCGGAGGAAGCGGAGAAACTTGGTGCTCTGGGTTTCTTCAAAGACAAATATGGTGATGTCGTAAAGGTTTACACAATCGGAGAGTACTCAACAGAGATATGCGGTGGACCTCATGTGGGAAATACCTCGGAGCTGGGTAGATTCAGGATAGTCTCTGAAAAAAGTTCTTCCAGAGGAGTAAGAAGGATCAAGGCGGTTCTTGAGTGATGCTGATGATACTTGTCTTACTTGCAACTTCAGACTTTTCAGGAACCTGGGAAACCACATACGGAGATATGGTTCTGGAACAGAACGGCAGTTCAGTGACCGGCTGGTACAGCTATGGTACAATGTCCACCATCGAAGGAACAGTAACAGGCGGTGGGAAACTGATTTTCACATACGATGAAGGGGATGCCGCGGGAACCGGCTGGTTCCAGCTTTCGGAAAGCGGCACTTCGTTTTCGGGGCAGTGGAAGGCAGATGGCGATCGGAGCTGGAGCGCATGGGAGGGGCACCGGGCAACAGGTGAACCATCCACATGGGTTCTTATCCTGGAAGCTGAGTGGCAGGAATCCATGCGGGAAAACGAGTATTCCTTCGGGGAAATGCTTGACGCATGGCTGGGCAGACTGGAGGGTATAGAAATAAGGCATCGCTTCATTCATGACCTGGATGATATAGAAGGCTTCTGCATTGAAGCAGCAACTCTTCCCGGCGATGTATATCTTATCTTCGCGTCTCACGGAACCACTGAGGGCATTTCCCTCAATTCAGGAACTGTTACTCCACAGGAACTTGCTGACGCCCTCGCTCCAATGAACAATCTCCAGCTGATTCACTTCAGCTGCTGTGAAATAATGGCAGGACGCACAGATGAAGTAATAATTAACTCCAGATCAAACTGGGCAGAAGACTTTGCCGTATCAGGATACACAGTCTCAGTAGACTGGAGCGGCAGTGCCGTTATCGAGTTCTACTATCTTAATCAGATACTTGAGAACGGGCTGACCCCAACAGAGGCTGCACAGGCTCTTAACAGAGATATTCGATTCTCTGGCACAACTGCTACGCCATACATGGATGCAGCAGGTTTCGAAATACAAATACCTTGAACAATCACAATAAATAGACAAATCAAGAGAGAGGAACAAGATGAATTTACTGAAAAGACTGTGTGAGACGGATGGTGTTTCCGGTTACGAGGATGCTGTAATCGAACTCCTCAGGGAAGAGCTTGCGGGAACCGCCGATGAGATAAGAACTGACGCCATAAAGAATATCATCGCGGTGAAATACGGAACCGGGGGCGACAGCCGGCCAAAGGTCATGATTGCCGGACATATGGATGAGATCGGTTTCCTTATCTACAATGTAGACAAGAAAGGTTTTGCCTCAATAGTTCCGGTTGGAGGCTGGAGCGCCGCATCCATTTTCGGCCATACAGTAAAAGTTCATACCCGCAAGGGTGAGATTCTCACAGCAGTGGTTTCCGCGCCTCCCGCCCTGACCCAGGAGGCTGCCGGTAAAGCAATAAAGCTTGACAAACTCTTCATAGATTTCGGCATGACTGGCGACACCGTGAAGGAAAAAGTTTCAAGAGGCGACTGGGTGGCAATGGACACCGTCTACACTGAAATGGGAGATTGTCTGGTAGCAAAGGCATTTGATGACAGAATTGGTGTATACATTATTGCCGAGGCGTTTAAGAAGTACAACAACCCCAATATCGATGTTTACTGTGTAGGCACTTCTCAGGAAGAAGTTGGCCTCAGAGGTTCCACGGTGGCAGCACAGGCCATAAAGCCGGACATAGGTATCGCGGCTGACATTACCGGAGCAGGAGATACCCCCGGTTTCCCAGCCACAATGAAGATCTGTGACCTTGGCAAAGGTGTTGCAATCAAGCAGCAGGACGCAAGCGTAATCTGCTCTCCTTCGCTGGTGAATTTCATCAGAGACATTGCCGAGGAGAAGGAAATAGATCACCAGATGGAGATTCTTGTAAGGGGCGGTACAGACACCAGCTCCATGCAGAAGTTCGGCGGCAACACCCACGCCACCTGTCTGTCAATTCCTACCAGAAACGGACACAGCCCGGTTGCCATCATCCACAAGCATGATGTTGAAACAGCAATTGAACTCCTTGTTGAATTTCTTAACAGGGCTCACCTGTTCAACCTCTAAAAACCAGGCAGAAGAGAAAAGGGTCGCTAACGCGGCCCTTTTCACATATATATGTAAACACATATAGTAAAATAACCGTGCAGTATCAACACAAGTTTATTGCTAAATTGAAGGATAGTTATGCCGTTGTTATTTGATCTTCAACCATACAGATTCTTAAATCATATTCAAGGAGATGACATGGTTAACGGCAGCAGAATCCTGGCGGATTTGGATGAGTGTATTAAGCGCGGCAACTACCTGCAGGCTATTGAATTCGCAAACAGAAATCTTGAGCGGACAGGTGATCCCCTTCTCAGGAAACCTCTTGCTCTTGCTCTGTCCAGAATGGGACACACTGAAGAAGCTCTCAGCACCCTCAAGCCCTTGATGAAAGACGGGGCAGACCCGGAGACAAATGGCCTGGTGGGTGGAATCCTCAAGCGGAACTGGCTTTCCACTGGAAAGACCAGATACCTGGAAGACTCATACCAGCATTACTTGAAAGCATTCAGTGAAGGCGGGGGATACTGGACAGGCATCAATGCCGCTACACTTGCACGGATAATGGATAAAGATGTTTCACAGCCACTGGCGGAGGAAGTACTCGCTATATGCTGGGAGGAGTACGGGCAGATGGGAACAAGAAGTTCTTTCTGGCTTCAGGTCTCCATTGCTGAAGCGCATCTTGTCAAGGGCGATCTTGCTACCGCCGTCAAATGGTACAAGCTTGTTACTCCCATGGCCTACAAATCGGTTGGTCAGATCAAAACAGTTCGAAGAAATGCCAGAATGCTGGGTGAAAAACTTGGCGAAGAAGCCCTGACACAGCTAATGGATGCTATCTGTGCCCCGAGAGTGGCCTTTTTTGCCGGTCACAGAATTGACAGAGAAGGAATGTCAACGCGATTTCCCCAGAAAGAATCGGAGGCTGTAAAGAAAAAGCTTCGCGCCACACTGGGTAAACTGAGAATAAGTGTCGGCGTGGCATCACTCGCTGACGGTGCTGATATTCTCTTCCATGAGTGTCTTATAGAGGCCGGAAGACAGTGCAGGGTTATTCTTCCCTCGCCAGTAGAGGATTTCAGAAAAAGACTTGAAGCAGATGATCCTGGAGGCTGGGCAGACAGATTCGATAAAGTTCTGGAAGCCGCATCCACCGTCGAGATCGTCTCCAACTCTGTTTTTACACAGGACTGGGGCGTTGTCTACGAACTGGCCACCGACTGCATGATAGGGTATGCAATGAATCTTGCCAGGGAATTCGACGGAGAGATTATTCCTCTGGTGGTCTGGGACAAAAGGATGCAGAACAAACGCGGTGGCACATACTCAGCCGTGAAGAAACTTCGTTCTCTTGGCTACGAACCTGAAATAGTCACAGTGTTTTCCCAACCTTCTTCCTATGAAACCGGCAGCGCGAAGAGCAAGCCAAAGAAGAATAGAGAAAGAGGCCATGTGCCATCAAGGAGTGTTTTCATTGTGATTGGAGTGGCAAAAGAACTAAGAAATGACGATGAAATCACTGATCAGCTTTCCCGATACATAAATACCATATCTGAAATTACTTCAACAAACAGAAACACTCCCATAAACCGAAGCCACAGCGGCAGAGAGGTATGTCTTGCATTCAAGGACATTCTATCAGCAAAGCAATTCATACAGACTTTCACCGATAAGCAACCTGGCAGTTGCATCTTCGCACAAGCCGGTCTGAGTGTCCGGTTAAATGTTTCCTTTTCCACAACAGGCGATTTCTACAGCCCCGCTCTCATTGAAGCGGTTAACCTTGTTCGTGAACTTTCACCCGGTAAAACCTTCTGCACAATAGCATTCAAATCCCTGGCCCATCTCGACAAGGACGATCCATTTAAATACATCTACAGAGGTCAATTCACTATTGATGACAGGGAAATCAACCTGTTTGAGATGGCTCCAGGTTGAGATATTACCAACATTGAAAATGGATTTGGAGAACGATCTGCCTGATGGATTCGGAGCATACAAGCTTGACAAAGGTGAACGGAAACACCTGAGAACCACGAGCACCATTGAGCGATATCACAGGGAAATCAAGAGGAGGCTACGGGTTACAGGCCCCTTACCCAATGAAGGCTCTCTCCTGAGATGGGTAACGGCAATTCTGATAGAAATCAGTGAAGAATGGGAGTCCGAAAGAAAGCATATGACAGTGAAGGAATTGATCAGACTCTGATGAATCTACAGACGAAAGGTTGCACTACCCATTCGACTGAATTTCCCTGACGCCGGGCAGACTCGCTGTAAAACATTTGATTAATACTTGGAGACAATCTTTTCAACTCTTTGATCCAGGGAAAACAATTCGCAAATGAAAACAATGCAAGAAATGCACAATCTTGACTCGTATGACAAATGTCGCTAGATTGACGACAGATGTTATCTACAGCTTAGAGGGGAAGTGTTTATGTCTGCAATTGCGAATTTGCTTGGTGGTGTTGCTTTCCTGGGGCATGATGTTCAGACACAGATGGATTTGATTGTTTTAAGCCAGGATGGGATACCCAAGAAATCTCTTTTGTTCTTCGCGGACTACCTGGACTTGTCTGTTGGAGAAATGGCTGAACTTCTCCCGGTAACCGAGAGAACTATTCAACGCTATAGCCCTCAAAAACACTTTAACAGCGCAGTTTCTGAATCGATTCTTCATATGGCTGAGCTGGTTGCGAGGGGCGTGGAAGTTTTTGAAAGCAAAGAATTCTTCCTCAGTTGGCTTCTTCAGCCGTGTATGGCTCTTGGCGGAAGAACTCCCAGAAGCCTTGTTTCAAGCAGATTTGGTATTGGTATCATTCTTGATGAGCTCACTCGAATTGAACACGGTATTATTTCTTGAATGTTTATCGATTAACGAAATCGAAGTATGCAAACGATCTTACTGGAAACGGTGCCCGAGTGGCCGGTGGCAGGTGGAATAAGAAGGGAACACCGCTGCTGTACACTTCAGAGAGTCGTTCGCTTGCGACTCTGGAGTATCTGGTTCATGTCCCATTAGGAATTGTGCCGAAGAATCTGATTATGCTGACTCTTTACATTCCAGACTCGGTATCAACCAATGAAATTCACACCAGAGATCTTCGCACTGAATGGGATACTTACCCGGCATCCGATGAGCTGGCACACTCAGGAACTGACTGGGCCTCGAAAGGGCGTGAATTACTGTTATTCGTTCCCTCTTCGGTTGTTAAATCCGAACGAAATATTCTAATCAACCCTGCGCATCCTGAAATAAAATTAGTAAGTATTGCTGAATCGGGAAACTACAAGTTTGACCCAAGGCTGTTAAAATGATCGAAATGTTGCGGAATGGTTATGCGCTGTGATGTATTGAAAGAAATCAACAAAATGATTTGCAGGTGCAATAGTGACATGTAGCATCAATATTGACATGCAGTATCATAAACAGCATACTCAGCTCGGAACAAAAGGAAGGCAATATGGATGAGCTGAGGAAAGAAGACATAGATTGGATACTTGAGAATTCAATTATTGAGATGAAAACAGGCCTTGTAGCCATTCGAGATTTACGGGATCGGATATTCAAATTAGCATATTCAACACTAAGGAATGATCCAGAGAATGCATATCTGATTTTGTGCAATTCCCATATTAGGCTGAAAAGAATAACAGGAGAATGGGAGAAGGCAATTGACATTCTTAAGACATATCTGGCAAATAGAATGTTTCTTGTTGTCTACGAAAACAGTCGGATCATCTGGAATTCAAAAGGAATTCAACCTGAGAAGTTAGAACAGCTGGCAGTGATGTACTGCAAAGAAACCAGAACGACTCTCGAGACTCTAAAAAAAACTGACTTTAATGCTGAGGTGCTGAAAACTCTTCTGAATGTATGGATTGTTAATGAAGAAAACCCATCAGGTTGGATATCTGAAGATTGTCTTCCATTCACAGTGGACGATGAGCTTCCTGATCAGAGACTTCTTACAATTACAAAGCTTGGAGAAATGGCAGGTTGTACCTATCGTACCGTGGACAAAGCACTTGAATTTATTGGTACAGCAGTTGAAAGAAGTGGGAACAAGGGTTTCGGGTTGAAGTATTTTCCCCGCTATGCCTGGGAGCAAATGGTTGTACTTTCAAGCAAATCCCGAAGTACAATGAAATTTACCGACAGATCCGGCAGACCGAGATCACCAGATTCGCTTTTGAAAAGACTTGGCAGACTGAAAAGATCGGATATTGCTATAGGCGGTGTAACGGGGGCATCCAGAATTTTCCCTGAGTTGGATATTACTGGTTCACCACGACTGGATCTTACAATACACTGCCCGGATGGAGAAGCAGATATGGGTTTCATAAAGCATCTTGATCCTGCCCTGAGACCGTGGCATAGAAATGATCCTCCACCTTCTCTTGTAGTTCATTTCTTGAGAAGGAAACCATCATTTTTCAGAATTAACAAAGAGGGCATTCTGTGGGCAGATCCGATTGAATGCTTGCTTGACCTTCAGGAAGCAAAGCTTGATCGCCAGGCTTTGCAATTCAGGCAAGCAGTGTTGCCAAAGGGAGTTAACTGATGGATAAGAAAACGGCGACACATCAATTGATTAATCCCATTGAAACTCTTTTAGAGATAACAAAGGCAATACCGGAGGAATGCAGGAAGAATTTAACTTTGATTGGAAGTCTTGCTGCTGGAGTTTGCTACAATGATCTACTTACTGGTGTGGGCATTCGCACCAAGGACGCAGATTGCCTGATTTCACCCAGAATTGATGCGATTACAGCGGGTACAAAGATAACAGAGCAACTCATTGAATCCGGCTGGAAGTTAAAAGCAGACGGAGATTGGAGCTGGACTGGAAACCTCGCTACACCCGATGGGGACTTACCGGCAGTCAGGCTTTTTCCTCCTGGCGGTGGCGCATGGTTTATTGAGCTTCTAACTGTTCCTGAAACACCTTATGACAGGGAACGGAAATGGGCGAGAATAGAAACCACTGCTGGTCACTTTGGTCTGCCCAGCTTTGGTTTCATTTCTATAGCGGGATTTGAGCCAAAGCTTTTAACATCAGGAGTATCGATTGCATATCCGGAAATGATGTCTCTTGCAAACATGCTGGAGCATCCCATGATTAGACCTGAAACAATGTCAGCTCCTATCGCCGGTAGAGAAATTAAGCGAAGCAACAAAGATCTCGGAAGAGTTCTTGCAATTGCGCATTTGGCAACTATTCGTGATGAAGATGCTCTTCTGGGATGGCCGGAGAAGTGGCTTCGTGGATTAAACACTCTTCTTCCAGAAGACATCATAAAAGAAAAGACAAACTTTGGCTCAGGAATAAGGCAGTTACTGGGCAAAAGAAACGAGCAAGATCTGGATGAAGCACTCCATACCTGTGTTTATGGTCTTCTGGCAAAGTTCCCTCTTACACTGGATCAACTCAGAGTCGCCGGTGAGAGATTACTAATTGATGCAGTTGAACCAGTTGAGCGGGAGTTGAAACAAGAACAGTAGGCACAAAACTTGTCTTTTAAATGCATGGACTGTTTGTCATCGGGAATAGCCAGAAAGTGAGAGTTTTGTGTGGTCATTGTTTCAGGTAAATGACCAATGTCATTGCAGCTCCAGAGGTTTTGGAGAAAAAGAAGCGTGTGAAATAGAGAAGAACTCGTCATTTTCAAGTAACTGATAGCGCAGGTTTGACTGTAATGCATCTCAGCGGGTTTACCTGATGTTTTCCGGGCTGTATCTTTGATTAGATGTGGAGTGCGCATTGGAGTCCGCTTGCAGAAAGGAAGAGAAGTGAGATACATGGCGGTTGTTTTGTTGTGTTCGCTGGCATTTGCCGGTGGTGAGCTTCCGGGGATTACCGGTGGTTTCAGACAGCCTGTTGAAGTAGTCGGGAGCGTGGTTCACCTTGTAACATCCTTCCCGTCAGAGCTTTTATGGGAGCTGGAAGTGACTGAACCGGCACCTCTTTTTGAACCGCCGGAAGAGTATGACCTGCTTGAAACTCTGGACTGCAGATTCATTGTGCCTGATAAAGAGGGAATCTGTCCGGCAGTCGTGTCACTGTCATCCGAGGCAATTCTGGAGAGCGCCGAGATACAGCTTACCGCTCAGGCTCAGCAGTCGGTTGATC
>JAUVIS010000121.1 GCA_030592635.1 Candidatus Fermentibacteraceae bacterium
CATCCTGTTCCCTGGCAGGTAAACCGGAACGACTTCACATGCCAGCCTCCATCAGGTCAGTCAGCAGGATTCTGAGAGCAGGTACAGCCAGTTGAAATTCGGCGTATTCCTGAAGGAACTCTTCATGCTGCTGAACCGCAAGCTGAAGATACTCAGTGTTTTCACCGGGTTCCCGCTTTTTCAAAGTATCCAGTGCTGCTCTGTAGGAAAGATCAAGCCTTGCAAGAACAGCATCTGTATCCATTTCCTCTACCGACCAGCCGTAATAATCATAATCTGCATGAGACTGAACCTGCGGCAGTATATCAAGCAGCGCCCAGGTAACTGCTCTTTCCAGAAGAGTATCGCGTGCCGCGATGAATCCCACTGCTGTAATCTCATCGGCTTCAAGAAGACCTGTGAGTGTTGTTATTCTATCCTCAAAATTGAAGAGCAAGCCCTCCTGAACCGTAACCGCCCATGGAGGCATCACACGGGTGAGCATAGAGGGATTGATTCTGCTCATACGAATAATACGTGTTGAGGTGATTCTCTGGACTAGGGCCAGGGCCGTTTCAAGCAGCGGGTCTTCTGTGTCTGTAAACAAGCGGTCAACTGCCGCACGGAGTGAATCTCCTTTTTCTGAGGCTATGGGAAAATCCCGGTAGCCCGGATTCGGTTTCACACCATTGGCAAGCTTCCAGATCGTCCTCAGTGCTTCCCAGTCGTCTGATTCCAGAACAGCCCTGATTTCAGTTGTCTGCGCAGTTGCCGCAGGAGATGAAAGAGTCAGCAGAACCGATCCCGCTAAAGTAATTTTCGTGCGGCTGTTCATTGTTTTTCCCTCCCTGTACTCTACAGAGATTTACCGCAGGAGTGTTGATTTGTTCCATCTATTCTGTTGCCCGATTGACAAATCGAAGTTTTAGGTTATCATTCCGATTCACCCGTTCAATTTGGAGGTTTGAAATGATCATGAGGAATTCAGTAGCATAACAGGGCGTTCAGCCCTTGATTCCCGCAAACAACCTTCTTTTTTTATCAGCGCCTGTGCTGAAATTTCACTGTATTGAACGGAGATTCATATTGATGTATAACTTTTATGACGACAATTCTGAGAGAAAAAGCCCAAAAGTGAGTTCCGCCAGGCTGCTTTTGAGGTTTGCTCCCTATCTGAAACCACACTGGAAAGCCTTCGGCCTGGCCATCTTCCTTCTTCTGTTTGCAATTGCCGGTGAACTTGCGGGGCCTCTTGTACTTCGGGCGGTGATTGATGACGCGATTCCTGCCGGGAGCGCCTCGGATATAGTGAAGCTCTCCGGCCTGTTCGCTTTAATTTTTCTTGTTACAATGGCAATCTCATATCTGCAGGTGATAATTGCCAGCCGTATAGGTCTTTCCATTGTTCGTTCCCTGAAGCGAAAGCTGTTTGACCATGTGCTTACTCTTTGCATGGGTTTCTTTCACACAAACCCCTCGGGAAAGCTCATGGCCAGGGTTGAAAGTGATACAGAAAGAGTACGGATGCTCTTCAGCGAGACCAGCATGGCTCTTCTTCGGAACGCGGCAATGGTGGTCGGAACTCTTCTCATCATGTTTAAGGCAAACAGCTACATAGCTGTGCGGGTACTTGCAATTACCATCCCCGTAGGGCTCATTGCCATGTTTGTACTGAAAAGAATGCGCGGCATGTGGATGGAAGTCCGAAAGTCGTACGCATCAATATCCGCAGTTGCTTCTGAATATGTAAGAGCGGTACCTGTACTGCAGGTATTCGGCACTACCGGATATGCTCTGAAAAAAATGCACAAACAGGGAAAAAATTACTTCAGGCGGGAAGTGAAAGCCTTTTTATGGGAATACACATTCTGGAGCTTTCTTGGTTCTCTTGAAATTGCCGCTATCGCGGTGATACTTGTTTCGGGAAGGCCGGGTGTTATCAGTGGAGTTGTAACTGTTGGTACAGTGGTAATGTTTGTGGAGTACACAAGAAGGCTGTTCGGTCCACTGGTGATGTTCTCGGAAACCCTGAACCAGATACAGAGAGCGCTGGCTTCCGGCGAGAGACTCATGGAAATACTGGACACGGAAACACTGACACCGGATGGAAGCATACAGAACTCCGGGTTCCCCTCCCCCTGGAAGAAAATAGAGTTTGAGGATGTGTGGTTTCGCTATTCAGAGGAAAGTGAGTGGGCTTTGAAGGGAGTCAGTTTCACCCTTTCAAAGGGAGAGACTATCGCTCTTGTTGGCGACAGCGGAGGCGGGAAGAGCACTATTGTTTCACTGCTCATGAGATTTCATCACATTGATAAAGGCAGAATTACGATTGACGGGGTAAACATCAATGACCTGACACTGGACGCATGGCGCAGTGGCCTGGGCCTGGTGCTGCAGGAAGTCAACCTCTTCTCGGGAACCCTGTCCGGTAATCTGACAGTCTTTGATCATTCGGTATCCCGCGATGAACAGGAAAATGCTCTGAGAATTATAGAAGCCGGAGACTTGCTGGAAAGTATACCAGGTGGTCTGGACGGAAAGATAAGCGAAGGTGGAGCCAATCTTTCCATGGGGCAGAGGCAACTTATCAACATCGCGAGAGCCATGCTCAGACAACCGGAGATTCTGGTGCTTGACGAGGCTACCTCCAGCGTTGACCCCGGTACTGAGCAGAGAATACAACGGGCAACAAATCTTGCCCTGCAGGGCAGAACAGCCCTTGTTGTTGCCCACAGGCTGGCCACCATCATTCACGCCTCGCAGATAATTGTAATTCGCCACGGGATAGTGGCAGAGCAGGGAACCCACAGCGAGCTGCTTGTGAAGAACAGCATATACGCAAAACTTCACCGACTTCAGTTCGGGGGTGATTCAATTGCTCAGTGAAGGCATTAAGAAATGGTCAAAATATCTGAAGTGGATTTTTAATTACTGGAAGCCCGTACGAAAGTATATGGCGTTTCTGATCCTCTTTACCCTGCTGTCCAGCGCAGTTGCGCTGGGATTCCCCCTGGTATTCCGGTATCTGCTGGATAACGTTCATACTATTCTGGGAACCCCGGATTCCGCAGGCTTTAACAAGGTGATTCTGATTCTCGCAGGGTTGGCGGTTGCCAGATTCGTGGCGGGGCTCTATCCCGGAGCCAGAGCCATTATTAACAGCACTATCGGGATTCTGGTTCGTGACGATGTATTCGGAGCAATCATGCGGAAGGACTGGCGGTTCTTCAACAAGTTCCGTCCCGGCGATCTTACTACTCGTCTTACCGATGACATCACCGATTATCCCAGGATCGCATGGTTCAGCTGCAGCGCCTTTTTCCGTGCTCTGGAATCAACTTCAAGGCTCTTGTTCTGCATGACAGTAATGCTCTTCATGAGCTGGAAGCTTACACTTCTGGCCATGGCTCCACTGCCGGTAATGCTGTTCATCTTCTACAGGGTTGAGCATCGCTTTGGGAAAAAAGTGACGGCAAGCAGAAAAGCCACAAGCCACACCAATGACCTTCTGGACAGTACATTTGACGGTATAGCAATTGTCAAAGCATACCGGGCCGAGAAACCCCTTGCCGCAAGACTTCACAGGCTTCTTGATGAGAGATTTGAAATTGATTTCTCCCTGACCAGGCTGCATATGATAATCCACGGACTCTATAGCATTATCGGGCAGGTCGGGAAAGTTACAGTGATGCTGGCCGGTGGCCTTATGGTCATAAACGATAAGCTTGGCCTTGGGGATTTCTACGCTTTTTATGTTTATCTGGATATGCTTCTTGCTCCCATGATGGATATTCCCAATCTCTTTGTAGCTTCCCGTCAGGCATTCGTATCCATAGACAGGGAAATGGAAGTTATGGATTTCCCCGAGCCGGAGAGGCAGAACAGAGACGCGGAGCCCCTGGACAGAGTGACTGAAATAAGGGCGGAAGGAGCTTCTTTCAGCTACGACGGCGGTGGAGGTCTCAAGGATTTGAACTTCCACCTGAAAGCACCTTCTGTCATCGCTGTGGTGGGAGAAGTCGGCTCCGGCAAAACAACTCTCCTCAAGATGCTGGCTGGCCTGCTACCCCCTGACCATGGTAGTATTACGGTTAACGGAAGAGAACTGGGGCAGGTGAACATTACATCTGCTTTGGGCTATGTGCCTCAGGATTCGGTACTTCTTGGCGAATCTGTTGATGATAATGTTAGATTCGGCAGAGACACGGTATCCGCAGGGGAGATAGAGGAAGCCCTGAAAGTTGCCGGAATTGGAGTGGATGAACTGGGAGAGAACAAAGTTCTTGGTCAGAGGGGTGTCGGTGCCAGCGGAGGCCAGAGGCAGAGAATTGCCATTGCCCGTGCTCTCGCAGGCAATCCGTCTCTGCTTCTTCTTGATGACTGCACCGCCGCCCTGGACGCACAGAAAGAAGACGCTTTCTGGGAAAATCTCAGGTCCGGCGATATGCTTCCTTTGACTCTTGTGGTAACGCACAGGGAAGCAACGGTAAGACAGAGCGAAAAGGTTCTTTTTATCAGTAACGGAAAACTTTCAGACACTGGAATTCACAGCGAGCTGCTGAAAAACAATCCAGAGTATGCCCGGGTTATCCGGGGAATGGAATCGGAGGAGAATTACGATGTGTAAAGAGTCTGAGATCAGAAAAGCCCTTGCGGAACTGGGAACTCAGAGTCCCTTCGACATGTTCCTTCGGGAAACAGGGGAGAGACTTCTCTTCACCTTTACCGTTCTGAATGAGCTTAAGGATGACGCAGGCCCGGAGAGAGTGAAAGAACTCAATCAGGAAGCACATGCGCCCCTTCTTGAGTCTGCCTACGAAAAGGGGCTGGCAAATCCCGCAAGAGCCGTAGAAATTTTTGGAGAAGAACCTGGAAGATTTGTTTCCGCTTTCAGTTACAAAATTCTCCTTCTTTTCAACGAAGCATTCCGAGGGAATGCCCCTGTAATTGAACAGATGGCGGACTACTGGCTTGAAGCGGGATTCGCGGGTTCGGACGGTTTCGCCGCACTGATGAGAAAAAGGTGGGCGGAGGTACGGCTGGATCTGCTGGAGATTGTTTACCGCAGGAGTTACGATCCTGCAAGCAGCTTTTATACCGACCTGATCCTTGCCGCTTCTCCGGATGATCTTTCCTGTCTCTACAGATATGGTGTAAGAATAACAGAAAACAACATCAGAACCGCTTCCTTCATTAACTCTCTTCCCGAAGAGGATATCAAGCTTATTGTGGATACTATGGTAGAGGCATACATTGAGGGCTTCAAAGAGTCCGGCATGGATTATACCATCAAGAATTCGCTCGCGCTGGGAATGTCCGTCGGTTATGAAAGAATCGTTCCCGGGCTTCTTGAAGGATTTAAAAGATACGGCCTCAAAATGTTTGTCAGGCTTGTTCAGGGTACAAAGCTCAACAGACAGGCATCATACGATCATCGTTTCGACTATGCCCTCAGTATCAGTGAGAGAGCGGTTGAGAAAAGAATTGCTGCGGTTAAAGAAGCCTTTGGCGGGATGGCCGATGTTCCAGGCAACTTTTCCGGCGCCGCATATCTTGAGGTTTTCGGGGAGCCGCCATTCAGTCCTGTGCTGAAACCGGAAGCCTGCAAAGCTGATGAGAAGACTTCAGGCCTGTACAACAAACAGATGCAGGGATTGCGGGCGGCTATCAACGAGTACATGCCGGGAGACGAGACCAGCTTTGAGATAGTTGCCTTCCCCTCACCGGAAATACAGGGTGATTTTGAGGAGATATTCAAGGACACTGTAAGGCTCAATACCCTGTCAAACAAGACATACAGACCGGTTCAGCAGGCCATCATTGACGCGATGGACGGTGCGGAGTTCGCCCGTATCAAGGGCAGTGGCAGCAATGAGACTGACCTGACCGTGGCATTGTGTCCGATAGCAGATCCCGAAAAACAGACGATCTTTGAGAACTGCCTCGCGTCGGTTAACATTCCTCTTGGAGAAGTTTTTACATCTCCGGTACTCAAGGGTACAAATGGTTTGCTGCATGTGGAAGAGTCTTTCCTCAAAGGGCTCAAGTATGATAACATCCGTCTTGAATTCGAAGATGGCTATGTGTCCAACTGGTCATGCAACAACTTTGATGATCCGCAGCGGGGTAAGGACTACATCACGGAGAACCTCTTCTTTCCCCACAAAACTCTTCCTATGG
>JAUVIS010000173.1 GCA_030592635.1 Candidatus Fermentibacteraceae bacterium
GCATGATGTCATCGTTGGCGAAAACCGCTGAAACAGGGTACATACCGCCGCTTATAGCTTTTCCAAGGATCAGAATGTCAGGCTTGACATTCTCGTGATCGCAGGCAAGCAGTTTTCCTGTTCTCGCTATACCGGTCTGTACCTCATCGGCGATGAAGAGAACATTGTTCTTTTTGCAGAGATCGAATGCTCCCTTGAGATAACCGTCTCCGGGAACATAAACACCGGCCTCGCCCTGAATGGGCTCAACCATAAATCCGGCAACTGCGGGATCTTCAAGTGCCTTCTGAAGAGCGTCAAGATCATTGTAGGGGATGCGGATAAATCCGGGAGTGAACGGACCGTAGTCGCTGTAGGCAGCCGGGTCGTTGGAGAAAGAAACTATAGTTGTTGTTCTGCCGTGAAAGTTGTTCTCACAGACAATGATCTTTGCCTGGTCTGTGGCAATTCCCTTGCTCAAATACGCCCACTTGCGACAGAGCTTGATAGCTGTTTCCACAGCCTCTGCTCCCGTGTTCATGGGGAGGATTTTATCGAAACCGAAGTATTCCGTGGCATATTTCTCGAACTCACCCAGTACATCGTTGTGGAAAGCACGGCTGGTAAGAGCCAGGGTTCCGGCCTGATCCGTCATGGCTTTTACAATCTTAGGGTGACAGTGTCCCTGGTTTACTGCTGAATAGGCTGAAAGGAAATCGTAGTATTTCTTCCCCTCAACATCCCAGACATGTACACCCTCTCCACGGGCAAGTACCACTGGAAGGGGATGGTAATTGTGGGCACCGTATTTGTGCTCAAGCTCAATCGCCTGTTTTGAAGTGATCTTCTCTGTGCTCATGGTTTCGTCCTTTTTTTATCGGGTTCACCGTCAACACCGCGGAGGACCGCTATACTCCGGCGTAAGCCTGACGGGAAGTATCTTCCGGGTTACAGAAAATGCCTGAGCGGTCTTCTGTAAAACATGATGACGGGAATATATACTCTTAAACCTGAAGTGCCAGAGCAGAATCTAACTCATTCGGTTCAGGTAGTGAATGAAAAAATCAGCCTTCCATGCTGAAAGGGAATTTCGATCCTCCGGAGAAAGAAAAGGAGAAATATCCCGCTGTGCCTTTTTCCAGTCAATACTTCCGATTTTCAATGAAAGCTGCTCCTTCAGCCAGTCCGGCGTAATGCTGATTTCCATACCTGCCCATGGACCGCTTTGCTCGAATGAAGACATAAGCAGATCTGATTTCGGTTGAATATTTCTGGAGCAGAACCAGAGGAAATCGAACCAGTCTCTCCCCTTTACCCATGATCGGCAGAGAAGAGCATGACATTTCAGGGCGAAAGATGAAGGAAGATCCATTACTCCGATTTCAAAAGGAATGGGAAAGTCGAGATAGGCTGTTTCAAGGTTTGCACCGGGAGGAGGATTGATATCCACTTCCAGACTGATACGAAGAAATGGTGTTCTTCCACTTGTGGATCCCTCCAGAATGGAAGTCTCCACCAGAAGAAGCCTGCGAATTGAAGAGCCCTGTGTTTCAGATTCTCGGATTTCAGCATTCAAACCATAGTGAGCGCATGTTCGCAGCAACGAATCAGCGAATCCGTCCCATGAGAATGTTTCAGCCGGAACATGTAAAGCAAAATCAAGATCCTCTGAGAATCGGGACAGAGAGTGAATCAGTCTCAGTTCAGTTCCCCCGTGGAAAACCGCCTTTTTAAAAAATCCATGCACCGAGAGCGAGTACAGAGCAATTCCCTGGACAATCTCTCTAAGCGCATGCTTTCGTGCCTCTTCAGAGCGAGCATTATACTCGTTCAGTCTGGATTCGATTATTGAATTCACCTGCTCCCCCCCAGAGCATGAGCAAGACTTGATAAGACTGCCTTTGTTCTTGCAGATCTGTACACACCGGACAAATCTCTGAGAATCCGCAAGTCAAGCCCGTAAATATATGATACATCAGCACGAAGCTGCTCGCACAGCCCGATGATGCCTTCCCATTCCAGACCGCGCCTGTAAACTGTATCACCCAGAGCTCTTTCCCGCGAGGCAATCAGAATATGTGTTCCAGATAGAGAAATGCGTTCCACCCCTTTAAGAAAATCTTCAGGAGACACCGGAATTCGCTCGTAGATAAACTCTCCAAAATAGTTCTGAAGAACTCGTGACCGGCCGGAACCTATACAGCTTTGAACCAGAACTGGCTCTTCCGAAAGCCATCCGTAATATGCCAGTGCAGTCTCCTGTGTGATATAACTCTCCGGGACCATTCTGTTGGCAATACTCAATCTGCTGATCTCGTCTCTGGTGATTGCCGGGCTGAGGACATAAAGACCCCGTTTGAGCTTGATCAAATCTCCGCTCTTTAGAGCCCTGTTCACCAGCCCCCATTGACGGGCTGAAGTTCCCCCCGCCAGCCGGCTGACCGTTTCCGGTGTAATCAGCCTGTTTCTGTGTTTGCTCTTCAGCAGCAGATCAGTAAGTGTCTCCACTCAGAACCCCTTCATCTGATTTGGAAGTATTATAACACTATTCGGGATATGCCGCAATCCATCGTGTGTAACTTTTGCAATATAGAAGTTTCATGCATCACTTTTCAAATGCTCACAACAGCTTGTCTCTTATCTCATCCAGTTGATCACGGATCTCTCTGTTTTGGATACTCGTTGAAAAATTTCATAAAGATCATCTTGAACAGGACAGGGTTTATTGTGAACGCACTGATATCGCACTATGGCGTTCTCCAGAGTTGCTTTACCTTTCCCTTCCTTCGCGAATAACATCAACTATCTCCTGAGTAGTGATATCCGCCTTGACAGTTGGGACATCCAGAGGGGATAATGCCATAACTTCCGGAGTCAGCGCAAAAACTTGACCGTCTTTCCGTTTGATAAACACCTTACCGGTGGTAACAGCTAATTCCAGAATAGCAGCGAGCTTTTGCCGAGCCTCTGAATATGTATAGACCTGCATTCTAAACCTCCATTATTTCGACTTTGAAATTCCCTGCAACAGCCAGCAGTCTACGATCCAAAGTCAGTAAGGGAGCCTTGTGTCTGATAGCACAATCCAGAAAATACGCATCATAGGCATAGATGTTTGCCTGTTCTGATATTCTCAAAACATTCTTGTGATCTGTTCTGGTGTATTGAAGGGGAATACTTTCAAAAATCGCGTACCCCCTCTGAGCTTCCTCAAGTGTAATCCTGTTTTTCTTAAACATGGCTGAAAAAGCATTGCCTATTTCCCAGGGAATTGAACCAGGGCCTATAAGACTATTTCCGAATGTTAATTTAATCATTCTATCACGCTCAGGTTCGTCAACAATAATCGCAATTAAAGCTGAAGTATCAACTACAATATTCATCTGCCCTCCCGCGTCAGACAATTGTACAATAGCAATCCGGTTCCAGCATGTCAAGAAGACGATTATTCTCTTACCTGCTGAAATACTGCTTAAATTAGACGCATTTCTTTTTACCGGCTCTAATTCTTCCCGTGAACACAAACAGCGCAAGAATCAGGCCCCCCATTGTTCCGATTGTGTAGCTGGCTGTGTGCATCCAGAGGGCTGATATGTATGCTGCATGGCCGCTCGCGGGAACTGCTGAAGCCAGGGGTTCATACAGGCCGAGGGTTCCGTTGCCGGTCAGGCGGTAACCCGCAATACCGGCGATTCCGGCGGCAATTCCGGAGATCAGAAGAAGAATCAGCAGGGGTTTTACTAGAGAACGGGCATCCCGCTTCGGCCATTTACCGGCCCTGGCTGCTGCCGCGAGAAGAACGCCCAGACTGAGACCAACCCACCAGTTGGGGTGAATTCCCCAGGCAATGCCGAGGAGGGTTGGTGAAGTGGAACTGATTATCTCGCAGTGCCCGATTGTGAAGTATTCAAGACTGATCCGGGTTGTAACCTGATTGTGCACTATGCCGTATAGTACTGTGGCCGCGACACAGAGAAGAATGATTATTACTGTTTGTTTCATTGTTACCTTTACCGGAGCAGTTCCCTGAAAAGCTCGCATTCTGTAAGTTTTCGGATTCCAAACCGGGTCAATGCAAAGTCATACTTCACCGGATCATCCGAAGATAATACCCTGAAACCATCAGTGATCTCCCCGGCGGTTCTGGCATCAACCGCTTTTCGCTTTGTGAAACCCAATTGTATTCCGACCCGGTGCATGTGTACATCCACAGGCACAATGAGTTCCGAGGGTGA
>JAUVIS010000223.1 GCA_030592635.1 Candidatus Fermentibacteraceae bacterium
CAGATTCATTTTTCAGAAGAGCCGCCAGTATCGCAAGACACTCCGGCAACAAACCGATCCTGATAAGAACTCTGTACGGGCTGGCCGTTCTTGACAGCTTAAACAGCAACCCGGTTCGCTCGGCAATCACCGCTCTCGCTCTTCTCCATAACCCGTCTGCCGACTCAGAAGCAGAAGGTTTCTGTATGGAACTCATGGGCAAGCTGCGGAAAGACCTTGGTGAAGCTAAAATGGAGGAGTTGAAACAGGGCGCGGAGAACATCACTCTGCATGAACTTCTGGATATGCACACAGTTACAGATGAATCCGATGAAGACGGAACCTACCGGATACCCTGAACACAAACAGGATTCAGTTGTACAGATTGACCATTCATCTCAGGAGAAATAACAATGTCGATTACGTATACAGACAAAATTGACACGCTGAAGCAGGATCAACTTCGGGGGTTTTTCGCTGGATGGCCCAGCCATCCCGATCCGAAAGCGCATCTTGAAATTCTTCGGGGAAGCTACGCCGTATGGATAGCTCTTGACCGGAATCGTTGCGCAGGCTTCATCAACGGACTGTCGGATGGCGTGTTTTATGCCCACATTCCACTCCTGGAGGTTTTACCTGAATACCAGGGGCAGGGAATCGGAACGGAACTGGTAAGAAGAATGCTCAGGACACTGGAGAACATGTACGCTGTCGACATCGTATGCGACGAATCAGTTACTCCATTCTATGAAGCAATGGGATTCGACCGATGCGTGGGAATGGTTAAAAGGAACTTTGTCAATCAAGGGGCAGCTCAAAGGTGAAGCTGTGCAGTTGCTGCCAGTGAGTAATCTGTTTGTGCGTTCACAAGAAAAACGGGTGAAGAGTGGAATTGAAAGAAGTCGCAAAGGCATGGATTGAGATGTGGGATATAGAGTTGGAAAACCCGGCAAGGGACAGGTATGACTGGGTTGATGACTTTGAATATCAAGCAGTCTATGAAAACCCTGATCTTGCAATTGATTTAGTCCTGGAGGTATTGAAATACGCTCCATCAAATAGTACGAAAGAGGTTCTTGCCGCTGGTCCACTGGAGCAGGTTCTTGCAAATCACGGTACTGATATTATTGAAAGAGTCGAAAGTCTGGCCAAATCAAACCCGGACTTTGCCAGTCTGCTGGGTGGCGTCTGGCAGAATAGTATGTCAACTGAGATATGGCTGCGTGTTCAAAGCGTGTGGAATCGTTCCGGCTGGGATGGGAATTAATGCATAACCAGACACTCCAGTACTTAGTTTACCGCGAAAGGCTGCTGTAACTGAGTCCCCATTCATGGGAGGGAGAACAAATGGAACTAACCCTGTACCAGATAGATGCATTCGCAGACAAACCTCTTGAAGGCAACCCGGCAGCGATCTGCCTATTGAATGAATGGTTCGCGGACAAAATAATGCAGTCCATTGCGGAGGAAAACAACTTGTCTGAAACCGCTTTTCCATTCCCGAGGCGATGGATTTCACATTCGACGGTTCCTCCCGGCGGCTGAAGTGAATTTGTGCGGTCATGCAACTCTGGCAGCAGCCTGATCTTGTTTGATGTTCCCGGTCACAAAAGCGATAATATTAGGTTTAACTCTAAATCAGGAATATTGACAGTAACAAAGGATGATGACTGGATGGTTATGAGCTTTCCTGCGCAGCCACCTGTTTGTGCGATACTCCCGGAGAAATCGTTCAGGCATTCGATACAGCACCAGTTGAATGTTTGAAGTCAGAAGACTATATCGTCGTATTTCCGCGTGAAATTGATATTGAACTGGCAAATCCGGATTTAGAGCAGCTCAAAAAGCTGGATTTGCGCGGAGTTATTATTACGGCGAAATCTTCCCGCTATGACTTCATTGCACGGTTCTTTGCCCCGAAATTCGGAGTTCCTGAAGATCCGGTAACAGGCTTGGCATACACACAACTTGCACCTTACTGGGCATTCAGAACTGGTCAGAAACGATTCAGTGTTAAACAGGTTTCATCAGGAGATGGTGAGCTGATCTGTATCGAAACACAGCAGTTGCTTTCACGCTGAAACCCAAACCGATTCACAATACACTACTACGAATGAGTTGGAAATTGCACTTGCCGATGTATTTTGGCTTTGGATGCGACAATGCGAATTCAATTTCCCAGCAGAACGCAATTCCTGGCATCACTCCCGACATCTGTCTGTAATCTTATCAGGTAGCACCCGGCGGAAAGTTCCTCAGATGGAATCCACTGCACCAAGTGCTCTCCCGCAGGGAAAAACCCCGTTTCAACCACATCAACAATCCGACCGCCAGGATCGTAAACAGTAAGAGAGGCTTCAGTCTGTGAAGGCAGGTTGCATGTGATGCTCAAACTGGAAGAAAATGGATTGGGAGAAACTCCGGTAATCTTCACAGTGGGAGATGCCTCTCCGGACTCAATGCCAGTCTCAGGGGCATACTTGAGAAGGATACCCTGGGTTCCGTTTTCAGGAGACCAGGCTTGCCCTGCCGCAATGTACCCGCCTTGAGAGAGCTGACAGATTGAGTAGACGATGGTAC
>JAUVIS010000054.1 GCA_030592635.1 Candidatus Fermentibacteraceae bacterium
CTATATATACATGCGCCTTTCTGTGTGAAGAAGTGTTCATATTGTGCATTTAATTCAGTGAAGAAGCCCGGGAATACTTCCGGTATGTGTACTGCTCTTCACACAGAATTCGTTCAGAGAACAAAGGGGAAAAATTATGAATTCCGTACTTTTTACGCCGGTGGTGGAACTCCAACTCTACTGCCTCCGGAATTCTGGATGCGACTTATTGGCATGGCGCAGGCTCCTTCGCTGGAAGAAGTGACTATTGAAACCAACCCGGCAGTTCTTGATGCCGTTGGTTACTCATCACTGCTTCTTGCCGGGTTTAACAGAATCAGTATCGGGGTTCAGAGTTTCAGTGACCGGAATCTCAGACTCCTTGGTAGAATACATTCAGCGAATGAAGCATGGGAATCCCTCAAGCTGACAAGGGAAACGGGTTTCCGCAACATAAGTATGGATCTCATGTACGGTCTTCCCGGGCAAACAGTTGAGGATCAGAAAAAAGATATTGAAGAAACCCTTCGTTTCATGCCGCAGCATATTTCAGCCTACGAGCTTACACTGGAGTCCGGGACTCCCATGGGAGACAGGGGAGAAAAGGCATCGGAAGACCACTGCGCGGAGATGTACTGTCAGACGCACAATATGCTGACAGAGAATGGTTACATTCACTATGAGGTTTCCAGCTATGCCCTTGAAGACAGATACAGATCGAAACACAATTCCTCCTACTGGGACAGAACACCCTATATAGGTATCGGACCTTCGGCACATTCATTTACCGGCACCAGAAGAAGCTGGAATACAAGCAGCATCCCGGAGTATGAATCATCGGCTGTACAGGGGAAACTACCCGAGGAGTTCGGCGAAGACCTGTCCAAAGAAGACGCTGCCCACGAGATTCTTGCTCTCGGCTTCAGGAACACAAACGGGGTTGATCTGCGGGAACTGGAAGGATTTGGTTTCAAGCTGGATCCCGCTGATTTGTTAAACACCGGTTTTGTAGAAAAAAAAGGAAACCTGCTGATTCCCAATGCCAGGGGAATGCTCTTTGCCGATCACCTGGCCCTCAAGGCCGCTGAACTGCTTGAAGAAGTTCCACGGGTTTGACGAACCTCCTGTAACTCTGCATAATTGCCATTCTTTGTGCCGGTGCCCCTGTAGCTCAGTTGGATAGAGCGGCGGTTTCCTAAACCGTAGGCCACACGTTCGAATCGTGTCAGGGGCGCCAGGCAAAAACCAAAACAAGACATATAGCAGTGAATACAGGAAACCCGTAACGAGCGGCGGTTTCGCGCTTCGCGCGGACCTTCGGTTACCTAAACCGTAGGCCACACGTTCGAATCGTGTCAGGGGCGCCAGGCAAAAACCAAAACAAGGCATATCGGTTTCGCGCTTCGCGCGGATCTTCGGTTACGGTTCACTTTGCGCTGAATCCTCATGAGTTACCCGGCGATTGTGCTGAGAATTGACTACTGAGGTCAGGCTCGGTATTGTTCTTTGGGAAGAAAATGATGCAGGTACAGAGGTAATATGTAAAGGCTTGGAATCCAGTTGCTACTGGCTGGCAGTTTGCGACTGACGGGAAGGATTCAGGTATTCTATCTCTTGGACATTAAAACAGATAGCTTAAACTCGGGCCCTGGGACAGCATTTCTCGAGTATCTTGAACACTACAACTCGCCTGTTGATCTCGCGGGCGACATCTTTGTTGACTTCTCAGAGAGAATAGCTGATTATCTTGATTTCATTCGAAAGAAAGACAGAGATGAGGATTCGAAAACCATTCAAATAGGAAAACGCCTTCGGGATCTTGGTGCTCCGATGGAGTCCTATAAGATTCTGAAATCTGACGCGCTGTATTATAAATCAAAGGGTGATATTAACATGTACTTGAAGCGAATGTATCTGGCAGGTGCATTTGCTAATCTTGGATTTCCAGTAAAGAGCATTGAACAGGAAGCAAAGAACTTCTGCGAAGAGTTGAGAAAAAGCAAAGAGTTCCAGCCGTTTCTTCCATTATTTCTGCTTAACTATGCAGGTATTTTGCATATCTACCGCGAGAATTACCGGGTTGCCAATGAAGTGTACAAGGAAGCTATTTCAACAATTAGACAGCTTGTGCCTGACAGCTTTTATAACATGACAGGGAAGGAATATCTCTGGGCACTTAAACTCATATCCAATAATTACATTGATTCTTTGCTATATACAGATAAAATGGCTGACGGTGATGAAGAACTTGCCAGAATGCTGGATATCGCCGAAGAAAGAATGGAGGAGACCGAATCTGAATATGCAAGGTTTCTCACTCTGCTGAACAAAGCTGAAATAATGGCAAGAAGAGGTGAGACAGAGAAGGCTGACAAAATACTCGAAGGAATAATCAGAGATTCAAGTGGGATCGTTAGAGGCATGGTAGAACCCGGCTGCAGGCGAATCAAGGCCATTATTCTGGCACTCAACGGGCATGATGAAGAGAGTATAGATTATATAATCCGCGCACTGGAAGAATCTGGCTATTACGGGAATACTCTTTGTGAAACGCTGACAATGAGAGATGGAATACATATATACAATATTCTTGCGAAGCATAAAGGAAAGAATGATCAATACATATTCTATAGAGAAAAGGGACTGTTCGATTATTTACTAGAGGTCTTGAAGGTAAAGGATTGGTATCTGGGCAGTGAGCACACAATAAATGTCAAAAATACTGCAATTAAAATAGCAGAAATATTATTACTGAAAAAAGAAGCCATAAGGCTGGTAGGAACATCTGCGCTGCTGCATGATATCGGAAAATGCGCAATTCCATGGTACTCACTTAATAAGATTACACCACTGGATGATCTTGACTGGGAGATACTCAAGGTTCACCCAATCGAAGGGGCAAGGATGCTGAGGAAGCTGGGGCTGGATGAAGAAGCGGAGATCGCGGAGAATCACCATGAGAGAACAGACGGCAGCGGCTATCCGGAAGGAAAGATGGATATCAGTCTGGAAACAGAAATCGTGGCAATAAGCGATGTATTTAATTCGGCAACAACGCCGAACAGAAAATATAAAAATCCCCAATCGCCTGCGGATGTTTTACGCGAGATAAGAAAAGGGGAAAAGTTCTCATCACAGGTTATCTGCGGTCTGGAAAAATATATTCAAGAATCATTCCCTGAACGCTGAAGTTGATACTGCTTCCCGTGCAGTGAATTGCTGTGGAACAGCAGGCAGTTACCGAGAGCATATGGAGATACCCTCGTTGTATTGTCGATCACGCTCCCGGGTGGAGTAGAGTTTCCCTTTTCCGGCGGACACTATATTACATACGGGCGGTTGGCAGTGAATAGTTTTTTCTATCGCGGGAGACATCTTTGCTAAATGTGATTCCACGCTTCATTCCGGGTCAGATTGCAAACAGGGTTCGCAGGGGTGAGATAGATGCCACCACGGTATTCATTGATATATCAGGTTTCACATCTATGGCTGAAAGACTGTACAGGTACGGCAAAGAGGGGTCGGAGATTCTCTCTGAGATGCTGAATGATACTTTCCAGCCGATAATAAAGGAAATCCATTCTTTTGGCGGTTTTGTGTCGAGTTTTCCGGGAGATGCCATCAGTGCGGTTTTTCCTTCGAAGTCAATACCGGAAATAGAACCGCTTGTCAGAACGATTCAAAATCAGTTCAGCGAAGAGCCGGGAAACACTCGATTTGGTAAGTTTTCTATTACCGCACGAATTGGTGTTTCGCAGGGACCGGTTTCCTGGGGAGTTGTTGGAAAAGCCAGAAGGAAAGCTTTTTTCTTTCGGGGCAAAGCTATTGTCGATTCCGCAAGAGTTGCCGGCTCATGTCTGCCTGGCGAAGCCGCTTTTGTTGACTGTTCTTCGACCCGGGCAGAACCTGTCTGCGATGACTCCTTAAGAGAAGATCCTGGTGATACCTGCGAATTTGCTGACATTGGAACCAGGACAGCGAGTTATTTTACTCACAGGAAAGTACTCGGAATGGGTGAAATGACCGGTGAATTCCGCGAAGTAGTGCCCATCTTCATTTCTTTCCGGGAAATGGATGATTTTAGAGAATTGAATGAATTTGCCAGCATGCTGCTTAATGCCGCCGCCGGGTTTGGCGGATATTTCAACGGACTGTTCTTCGATGACAAAGGTGCTACAGCACTGGTTCTTTTCGGAGCCCCGGTAGCGTATGAGAACAATGTCGAAAGAGCACTTGAGTTTATTCTGTCTGTGCGTGAAGATACCCGCTGGGATATCCGCGCGGGAATCACAAAGGGGATCGCGTATACAGGAGTCCTGGGATCAAAACTCAGATGCACTTATACAGCTATTGGAGATGTGGTTAACACAGCAGCAAGAATCACGGGCAGGGCTCAGTGGAATCAGATTCTTTTATCAGCCGGAGTTCTCAAAGGTCTTGAGATTGAATATCAGACCGTTTCTCTGGAGCCCTTTCTTCTGAAGGGGAAAAAGCGGGAGGTTGAGGTTTTCGAGCTGGCCGGTGGCAGAAGAGGGGTAAAAAGGAACTTTATCAGTGATAAGTTCGTAGACAGATTTAATGAATTTAAAAGTGCTGCGGATTTCATTGCCTCCAGTCAGAGAAAAGAAGGAACGGGAGGAATTCTTTACGCATACGGTGATCTGGGAACAGGGAAATCCAGATTCCTTTTTGAACTGTCCGAACAACTGTCAAACTCGTTCAAAACAATAACACTCAAGACGGAGGATGTCCTCAGAAAAAGCCTTAACCCATTCACAAGTTTTCTGAGAAAACTCTTTAATCAGGGAGATTCTCAAACAAAGATTGATAACAAAATTGTTTTTGAGGAAATATGGGAAGAGCTGATTGAGAATCTTCTTGAGTTAGAGGATACAGCGTCATCAGATGCTGCGGTGGACTCCCTTGAAAACCTGCATTCAATTATAGGCGCAATGCTCGGTTTTCACTGGGGAGGATCCTTCTATGAGACACTTGATGCTGTGGGTCGCTTCGAGAACACGCTGTATGCTATAAAAGAGCTGTTTATTGCGTTTTCGCTGCTGCATCCCACAATCATTATCATTGAAGACCTTCAGTGGCTTGACAGCGATTCAAGAAAGGCTTTCGAGATTCTTCTAAGGAGTCTGAAGGATTACCCTCTGATAATCATGGCATCCAGCAGGTTCAATGATGACGGGTCAAAACCGGTTCTTGATGTGGAGGGCGGTATTCCCAGACTGGAAATAACACTTGACGCCTTTTCAGATGAATATGCTCTGGAATTGATTACAAATCTCATTGAGTATCCGCCCGAAGAGGAACTCAGTTCATTTATTATATCTCGAACGAAAGGGAATCCATTTTACCTGGAGCAATTCTGTCTTTACCTGCTTGAGAACGGACACATTTATTTTGCGGGTGGCACAGGCAGTCTCATACGAAAAGAACATGAAATCCCGGCGGGAATAAAAACAGTCATTATCGCCAGACTTGACAGACTTCCTGAATCGCTCAGGAATCTGGTGCAATCCGCTTCAATACTTGGCCAGGAGTTCGATTCAAAAGTACTTGCAGAGATGCACTGTTCCGAAGATACCCTGACTTTACTTACAGCGGGGGAAAGGGAGCTGATCTGGACTTCTTCACCGGTGGACAGTCTGTATTCATTCAGGCATCCTCTCCTTCGCGATGCTTCATACGACATGCAACTGAGAGGTGACCTGAGGAAACTTCACCGGAAAGCTGCCGAGGCTGTACTGAGACTCTTCCCGGAAGACGGAGACCAGTATAACAGCCTGGCGCACCACTATGAAAAGGCGAATATGCTCAAGGATGCGATTCACTATTACGAGCTTGCAGCCGACCATTCAAGGATAAACTACAGAAATTATGAAGCAATGGAAATGTACGACAAGCTGAATCAATTTTACTTCTGGACAGAAAAGGTACTCATGACCAGTGATGCTGCGATTTTCGAATCAATCAGCGCTCCCGGTTTTAAAGACTTTGATGTTCTGGAATCGATACTGAAATACATAAACATTCTCTCAAATCAGGCCCAGGTTCTCCAGGTGTCCGGTAATTGGGACAGAGCTGAGAAAACCTGCAGGACTATTCTCAGGCTTGCAGAGAGGATTGAAAACAAACCTGCAACTGCTGAGGCTCTGTATCAACTCGGGAAGCAGCTTTCCAGAAAAGGAATTAATGATGAAGCCCTGGAAAATCTAACTTCATCTCTTTCTCTGTTCTCGCAAATTAATGATCAAAGCGGTATCACAAAGGTTCAGGGAAGTATCGGGATAGTTCACTGGTCTGTTGGAGATTCTGAAAAGGCAATGGAATACTACGGAAAACAGCTTGAGATGTCTCTCAGACAATCAGACCGAAGACAGGCCTCAATGGCTTACGCGAATATGGGAATAATCGAATTTACCAGGGGAAATCACGAAGGAGCAAAAGACTACTTCAGCAGGTATCTGGATATTTCAGTGGAGTTGGGAGACAGAAGAGAAGAAGCCAAAGCTCTGGGGAATCTTGGGATAGCATACAGCAGTGAGGGAAACTATTCCATGACAATGGAATGCCTTGAAAAAGAGCTGGTCATTGAAAAGGAACTTGGGCACAAAGCGGGAATATGCGTAACTCTCGGAAACATGGGTGTCGTGTTTGTTCGTCAGGGGAACTACGAAAAAGCGATGAAATGTTACAGGGAGCATCTGAATGCGGTTCGAGAAATAGGTGACAGACCTGGTACTGCCAGAGCATTATGGAACATCGGACTTCTTTTCATCAAACAGGGAGAATACAAAAAGGCCCTCTACTTTTTTCTGGAAAGCCTTTCTATCAATGAGGAATTGCTTCATAAATCGAAGCTGATACCGGATATCATCAGTCTTGGTAATCTTTACAAAATGCTCGACAGGTATAGTGAAGCGGAAGAATCTTATTCGAGAGCTCTCTTTCTGATTGGCAAAACAGAGCATCAGAAAGAGCTGTGTGAGTGCCTGCTTGAAAAGGCTGATCTTTGCTACAGGCAGAAGAAATTTGAGGATTCCCAGAAGCTTAATACGACAGCCAACAAACTTGCTAAAGAAATCGGGAACGATGAATTGGAATTCAGGTGCAAACTTCTGGGGGAACTGATTTTCTCTCAGACGGATTCAGATAAAGCAGTCAGAAATCTGGAAGAAATGCTTGCGTTGTGCGATACGGATGAGCAGAAAGCGGAACTGCATTATGAACTTCACAGCATACTGCAGGATAGCGAGCACGGAGAAAAAGCACTTGAGATATACAGATCACTGTATGACCAAGAGCCGCTGTATTCGTTTCTTGCGAAGATCAATCAACTGAAGGAGAGCTGATTTTTTAATCAACTCTCCTTGCTTCATAAACCTCAGCGAATGAGAACCATGAGACTTGAGACGGTTTTGTTCCCGGAACGAAGCACACACAGGTAAACACCTGACGGCAGCAAATCACCTGACTGATTCCTTCCGGTGAATTCAACAATGTGGTTACCCGCGACTCTTTCTCCTGAGAATACTCTGTTAACAATTCTTCCCGAAAGATCATGCACCGTTATCTTAATACTGGCTGAAGCGGACAGTGTGAAATGTATTTCCGTTGATGTTTCGAACGGGTTAGGGGAAGGTGTGATTTCGATACAGTTATACGAATCGGAAGCATTATCCTCAATACCCGTTGTGGCATCGTAAAGGAGAATTGTCCCGTTGTATCCTGAGGAGACTGCATGGTTTTCGCTCACTCCGCTTATACCCAGAAGGTCTTCGGATGCTCTGCCTCCGGGTTGCAGCGTCCACTTCTCGCCTCCGCTCTCAGAGTAGAGAATCTCGCCTCCAGTTCCAACTGCCCAGCCTGTAAATTCATTTACGAAATCAACGGATTCGAGATCGGAAACAGCGTTGCCGGTTAGCAATGTGTCCTGGTGCTGCAATATCCAGGTCTGTCCGCCATCACTTGAGTTGATTATTGTTCCCCAGTCTCCCACTGCGTATATGATGTTCGGAGTTGCCATAAATACATCATTCAGATTCTCTGTTACTCCGCTGGTCTGGGGAGTCCAGACATCACCGCAATCAGAAGATCTCAGAACAAGGCCGCCATTGCCAATCGCGGTAACATTCATGTTATCAGCACAGTGAACTCCATTGAGAATTCCGGAACCGCTGTTTCTCTGTTCCCAGGACGATCCGCCACTGTAAGTAGCGAGAATCACCTCTCCCGTTCCCACAGTCCAGCCGTAAGTCTCGTTAGCGAAAGAGATGCCGTTCAGTTCCTCTGTAACTCCGCTTGTCTGCAAATTCCAGACATCTCCAGCACTTTCAGTGTAAAGGATTGTTCCGGCTGCTCCCGCAACCCACCCGTTTGTCTCATTCACGAAGAAAACGCTGTTCAGATTCTGTGTCGTACCGCTTGTCCTGGGTTGCCAGCTTTCGCCGCCGTCATAAGTTGCCAGGATGATACCGGTGTCTCCCACTGCCCATCCCTGGAGGGAATCGATAAAGCACACATCATTCAGAGATTTGTCTGTTCCACTTATTCCGGGTACCCAGAAGCCGCCTGAGTCAGCTTCAAATGTTACTATGATGGAAAGTAGTTCCGGGGTAAAAGATGTGTTGCTTGTCATCAGAGTTGCTTTGTACTGGAAGTAGGCGAATTCTTCATCCAGAATATCACTAAGATTTCTGCCCCACTCCGTTATCGGATCAGACCAGGGCCCCATATTTCCGAAGTCATTTGAGCCTCTTACTCGAAAGGATACTTGAGTGCTTGACGGCAGACCCGCGTCCCAGAATATGTTTCCCCAGAATTCACTGTCTTTCATTCCCGGCGTCATCTCCAGGATGCTCGAAATGAGATTACCGACTGTTTCGTAATCTTTTGAAAAGCTTCTCGAATGATCAGAAACAGTTTCCTGGAGAAGCAGTTCTCCGGGGTTTGAAAACCAGTCGATAGAGGTTGACGTGTCGAAATCATTGTTCCACGACAGTACCGGACCTGGAACTCCGGGACCTCCTGCCCAGTCTGTCTGCTCTATGAAATTCGCGCCCGATGCGAAGGAGGCCAGGAGCATACCGAGTGTCAATAATATAAAACGCACAGAATTACTTCCCTTCATCGTTCCGACAGCGATAGCCGCCAACTTGCAAGCCGTACCCTGCAAACGATAATTATAGTGAAAAGTATACTGGCAGAAAATAGCGTTAGTACTGCTGACAAAGAGAATTTATAGGATGGATGATTTTACACCCCGGGAGAAACGGATGCTCCTGCCTGTTCAACTTCCGCAGAGCAACCCGGGTCAGGATGCGAGTACTGGTGTTCCGAAAGCAGCAGATGTGTTATTCTCCAGGCGGGTGGAGCTTTTTAAACGGAGGTGTGCCGTGCATTGTTTCAATTTACTGCTGATTGTGTTTGTTTCAGTCTGTTCTGCTTTTGCTCAGGGGATTGTGATTGATCACACCTGCGCCGATCTTGATGAGATACCCCAGATATGGATTGAGGCGGTTCAGAATTCCATTCAGTCTCACTATGCTCATACTTCTCACGGAGCCCAGCTCACATACGGTGTTGAGTTTATCGAAGATAGTAATCCTGTTTACGATTGCGAGATCGGGTACTTGACTCTTCCTGCCGTTTCTGGAGCATACTGTGTGTTCGAAGGTCAGGAAACCACTGGATATGTTGGCCCGGAAGACTACTGGCAAACCGCAGGTGGATTGAATTTAACAAGAGCGGTTCTTGACAATAATCCAACGCTGGACACCTCCATGTGGGGGTGGTGCTGCCAGTGCGATTATTACAGTGAGGCACAGGTACAGGCATATTTGAACGCCATGACGATGCTTGGGTCGGAGTATCCCGAAGTTACTTTCATATACTTCACGGGAAATGCTCAGGGAACCGGTTCTGATGGATACAACAGGTATCAGAGGAACAATCAGATCAGAGACTACTGCGCAGCCAACGACGAGGTACTGTTCGACTTTGCCGATCTGGACTGCTGGTGGTACAATTCGTCTTCTTCCCAGTGGGAACAGCACACCTACAGTTACGCAGGATCCGAGGTGCCTTCCGAGCACCCTCAGTACTACGGTGACGAATACGCTCATACTACCGTCGAAAGCTGCACCATAAAGGGAAGTGCGTGGTGGTGGATGATGGCCGTACTTGCCGGGTGGAATGCCACCGGTATTTCTCAGGAGCAGGAGAACACGGGAGTCAGTTACAGCCTGTCCCTGGCGAATCCGGTTTCTGTGCCGTTTACTGTTTCGGTTACAGCTCCGGTTGGCTGTGATCTTTCTGTGAATATCTATGATGCTGCCGGAAGACATACTGCTGAGATCGCATGCGGTTTCTTCCTGCCGGGAGAACACATCTTTTCGGTGGATGGATTGAACGCGGGAGTATATTTCATCAGGATCAATGATGGCCACTCATTCACAAGCCACAGGACAGTAGTAATAAACTGATCTCATGACTGAGCGGGATACAAAGTTTTTTCAGCGCATTCAGGCTGATGCACGCAGAGAAACACGGCGGATCAACAGGAGCAGCACAGAATGGGAGATTATCATGTTGGGCTTCAGGCTGAATAACTATGCAGCAATCGTGCCCGTGCATAGACAGAATCAACTGCCGTGATCTACAAGGGTGAATTTCTTTTCGTAAAAGAGCCCGAGGCAGCTGTTTACTACCTCTTTATCAAAGACAGTTCCAGCGCCTTCGCGGATTACTTCAAGGGCCACATTAATTCCTTTGCTTGCCCGGTACGGTCTTCTTGAAGCGACTGCATCCACCACATCCGCAACGGCAATTATCCTTGCTTCCATCATGATCTCGTCGTCCTTAAGCCCTCTGGGATATCCTGAGCCATCCTGTCGTTCATGGTGCTGATGAATGACTTCCGCAATGGGCCAGGGGAATTCAACGGTTTTAAGGATGTCGTAACCTGCTTTGGGGTGAGTCCTCAGGAAATCTATCTCAAACTTATTGAGTGAACCCGGTTTGTTGAGTATCTCGAGGGGGATGTTGAGTTTGCCCAGGTCATGGAGAGTACTGGCGATACGCAGGCAATCAATGGTTTCTTCATTCAGACCCATTTCCTGACCGATAGCGCAGGCAAGCAGGGCTACACCTTTCTGATGACCTGAAGTGTAGGGATCCTTCATCCCGACAAGCAGGCTCATGGCAGACACTGTTCCCTCTATTGTCCTCTTCAGACTGTTGAGGTTCTTCTGCAGGTTGTCCGCATGCAGTCTACTGTCCGAGATGTCTGTTATGATGCCGTCAATAAGCCCGGATTCCTCTTTATCGTCAGGAGTGGAATACTTCGCGGAGATTGATGTCCAGAACTCAGAGCCGTCTCTTCTCCGCATCAATGTTTCGTAATTCTCAACAATCCTCCCGGATTCCATTTTACTCAGGAAGGACTTCCTTGAGTCGGCGTCAGCGTATAAGCTTTCCGTATTTTTACGGAGCAGTTCACCGGGAGAGTCGCAGCCGAACATGGTCGCCATCATTGGATTTGCCGCAAGAAGCGTACCCTTTCCTTCCCTATCGCTCCTGAATACTCCTACCGGCACATCGCTGGGAAGGCCTCTGTAGTTTTCTTCACTTTTCCGCGGTACCTTTGTGGATTTCCTTTCATTCGAGGCACTTCTAACTATCGCGAGAGAACCGTCGAAGATGCCGTTACGGTAAATGGGAGAGCAGGTGGCATTAAACCATCCCGTATGAGTTTCTGTATCCAGCCAGCAGCTGAATTCGGCCACTTTACCGTGAAGATTTTCTTCAAATACCTTTTCAAAGGCATCCGATACATCGGAAGGGAGAATGTCGGGAACACCCTTGCCTATGAAATTATCCGGGCTAAGGTGGAGTCTGAAATCTGAACCGCCATGGCCGAATGTGAACCGGCCTTCAGAGTCGAAGATGAAAATGAGTGAATCACTGAAAAGAGAAAGCAGGGACGACAGATTTCCCTCTGAGTTTTTCAGAAGGTCAGCGAACTGTGAATGCCCTCCGTTCACTATCATCCTCAGCCTTTCAATGGAATACAAGCAGTAATTGTCCCCTTTACATTGCCCTATTTCTGTTGAAGGTCAAGCCCCAATTCAATAGTATGTAATAGATTGATTATCAATCAATTCAGTGGTTTCATGAAGAGTAACAGAGAAGTAGATCGGTTACTGTTGGTCCCCTATTATGAAAGGAAGACCAAATTGAGCACGAGCAGTACTGTGGACAGGAAGTTCAGCAGGGAGCTTAGTTCAGGCACAACATCTCTTGCTTTGCTTGCTATTCTTGCGCAGGTGAATGAGCCTGTATACGGCTACAGGATTGCCGATTCCGGCAGGGAAGCCCTTGAGAGGTGGCAGGATCTATGGGAAAGCACATGTGCCCTGATGAACAGAATTCTTGGAGGAGATATCCATGAACAAACACATTGAAAAATACCTTGATGACCTTCGAGATGCATTGCAGGAGCTTGATCGATCCACAATTCAAGATGCGCTGGCTGATGCAGAAGATCATCTTACAACAGCTCTGCTGGTGGAAACAGAAGAAAGACCCGATTCGAACAAGGATGAATTGATCCGGAAGATCATTGAGAAGTACGGAACCCCGGAGGAAGTACTTGACCAGTATTCGGACATAGAGCTGATTACTACACCGATTTTTGCCGGATCAGAAAAAGCTGGAGAAAAAGGATTCTGGGGATTCTGTTCTGTTGTGGCAGAACCCGGGGCATGGGCGGCATTTCTTTACATGATACTCTCTCTGGTTACAGGAACCGCCTACTTCACTTGGGTAGTCACTGGTCTTTCTGTTTCCCTGGGGCTTATCGTGCTCATTATTGGAATTCCTGTTTCCCTTCTCTTTCTGCTTTCTGTAAGAGGTATTGGTTTTATAGAGGGCAGAATGGTGGAGGCCCTTCTTGGTGTGAGAATGCCCAGAAGAGCCATTACCCCCGGTGAGGGGCAGAACTGGTGGAGCAAGTTCAAGACAATACTGGCCGCAAGAAGTACCTGGACCACCACAATCTACATGCTGCTGATGATGCTCCTGGGCATCATCTATTTTACATTGGCTGTTACACTGTTCAGCGTCGCTCTGTCTTTCATAGGAGCACCGGTGAGCCAGTACATATTCCACGAGCCTTTTATCAATCCCGGTTACGAGATTCCACTCTATGCAATGCCTTTTGTAGTGGCAGCTGGTGCGATGCTCATCGTGCTCAGCCTTCATCTGATCAAGGCTGTCGGGAGATTCCACGGCCGCTTTGCCAAGACAATGCTGGTAAGTTAGGGAATATGAAACTTATAGCCTTTTATGCCGCCGGTCTCCTCATGCTCTGCGTGATGGTGTTTGGCGGCATAGAAGGTTTTTCATTTAAGTTACATGTGGAAACCGGTAAATTCATACCCGGCATATCGGCACATTACGCAGAGCAGTCCACTGACGACTGGGATTCATCTATGAAGAAAATCGAATCTCAAGGAGCTTTAAA